>JALZWC010000896.1 GCA_023300255.1 Saprospiraceae bacterium
GAAAGAAGATAGCCTTAGCTACCTGATAGACGAACAACGCAGTATTACGAAAAAAGAGGCCATTTTAAATTGTCAAGGACTTATGACTTCAACCACTAGGTACGATATTGACGACTTGATATTTAGGATTGTCGAGGCATATAACCATACTTGTTAGACCCGCTGGCGCAAAGGCTGTGCCTTGTACTTCCTATCAAGGAAGGTTTTACCTTCGAATGAAACACCATGTCAATGTAAAATTACCTTAGGAATTTGTCAAAGACCTTTATTTTCTCAACTGCAAAGCAATAACAAAACTAAGCACAAAAGCACCTATTGCAACCAATAAAGAAGGAGGTTCTATAATCTCCAGATCACTCGGCCACCTGTATTGTATAATAAGCTGACTAGCATTAAAAACGAAATGCGCAAAAATAGGTATCCACAAATTTTTGGACCAATAAAATAAATACCCTAGTACCGCTCCTAATAACATTCTAGGTAAGAAACCCTGGAACTGTAAATGAATAGCACTAAATAAAATAGCTGTTAGCCAAATAGCAGCATGTGCAGATATTTGTTCCGTAACCTTTTGTTGTATAACTCCTCTAAAAACTAATTCCTCTCCCAAAGCTGGTAATATGGCAATTACTAAGAGATTAATTACTAATTCGTAAGAAGCAGCTACTTGCAATAAGCTATTAATAATATTGTTAATCAATGATTCTTGCTGAACAGCCGATGCAGGCAACGGTAATTGATGATTGAACCAATAAATCCATTGAACAACAGGGAGTAATACAACCATTAATAGACCGCCTAATAATAAGTGCTTCCTAGCAGGGGGTGTGGTCAATTTTAAATGCAACCAGGATTTATTGCTATATAGCGTCCACATGAATACTAAGGAAGGGACTAGAAAAGTCATTATTTGACTGATTGCTAGACTAACACGAATAAAGTTTTTCTCTCCAATAGAAGAACTCGGTACTAGCGTAGTCGTACTAGTCGCATAGTCAAACCCAAGTACTTGCCCAACTAATTGCACCATTCCACCTGCTACTCCAGAGCAAATAATAATTAGAAAAAATAATAAGGCTAATTGAATAATTGGCGAATTAGAGATAGGAGGTGGTAAAGGCTTTTGTTGTTTAAGCTCCATATTATTTATTTACTTTTGCGGTTTTATTGAGAACACAGGTAAATCAGAGGGTCAGATTTATAACGCTGGAACATCACGTAGTCAACGTCAAGTTTCTGACAGCCATAGGCAGTCTGACAGTGAAACGATCTGACCTTTGACCTCTATTATTAAAATATTAACAAATGACCAGATTAAGTGTAAATATCAATAAAGTTGCCTTAATAAGAAATTCAAGAGGAGCCAACTTTCCAGATTTAGTCCAAGTAGCCAAAGATTGCGAATCTTTTGGTGCTCAAGGAATAACGATCCATCCTCGTCCAGACCAGCGGCATGCTAGATATGCAGATGTACCTGCTTTAAAGAAGATCGTTAAAACAGAATTTAATGTAGAAGGCAATCCTATTCCTACCTTTTTGGAGCTAGTAATGAAGCATCGCCCAGACCAATGTACATTGGTACCAGATTCTCCAGATGCACTGACCTCAGATGCTGGTTGGGACACCATTAAACACAAAGCCTTTTTAACAGACGTCATTGCACAATTAAAAGAAGCAGGTATTCGGACATCTATATTTATAGATCCTGTTGAGAAAATGATAGAAGGAGCAAAACTAGTCGGAACAGATCGAATTGAATTTTATACAGGTCCATATGCCCACGATTTTCGAAGAGCTAGAAAAAAGGCGGTTACTCCTTTTATTAAGTGTGCCAAATTAGCAACTAAATTAGATATAGGCATTAATGCAGGACATGATCTTAATTTAGACAATTTGCCTTACTTTTTAAAGCAAGTAGAAAATGTAAAAGAAGTTTCTATCGGGCATGCATTAATTACGGATGCATTGTACTATGGCTTGAAAAAAACGGTAAAATCGTACTTGAAAGCATGTAAATAAGTAGTCAATTTTGGTAAAAAAAGAAATGAAAATTGAGAAAAAAAAAGAATTTTAAGCGAATTTTCGCTATTTAAAAATATTAAAATTTTAAGAAATCCTTTTTAATTCTTTATATTATAAAGAAAAAAAATAGAGTATTTTATTAATATGTAGAGCAAAATATTAATTGGATTATTTCTTTATATGGTAATTAATGTATCTAAAATTCTTTTTTTTAATTGAAAAAAGAAATTATATTTTGATTTTTTTATTGCATAAAAAAACATACTTATGTTTTAATAAAAGACGTAGGCAGCATAATGCAGAAAAAAAATGTTTAGTGTATGAAGTTAGTTAATAAAAAGTTAAGATTTTTTTATAAAAAATAGACTTTCTTTTACTAGCTTTGACCTTTTAAACACTGCTATATTTAGTTTTAATAATTTTTTCAAATAAAATCGGATTCGTATGAAAAAACTTTCACTAGTTTTGGGAATGTTTTTATTCCTATGCGGTTCTGTTATAGCACAAAGGACTATAACAGGTACTGTAACTGATGATGTTGGCGAACCATTAATTGGTGCCAGCCTTTTAGTAAAAGGCAGTACAACAGGTACTGTGACAGACATTGATGGAAGTTACAGCATAGACATTCCAACAGGAGATCAAGTATTAGAAGTATCTTATACTGGGTATACTACGAAAGAAGTATCAACCAGTGCTTCAAACATACTTGATATTACTTTATCGGAAGGTCTAGAGTTAACAGAAGTCGTTGTTACAGGATTAGGTATTAAAAGGGAGAAAAAAGCCTTGGGCTATGCAGTATCATCTGTAGATGGGGCAGATGTACAGAATCGTCCCGAAAGTGATGTAGCAAGACTTTTATCTGGTAAAGCAGCTGGTGTTCAAATAACAGCAGCTGGAGGAGCTTCCGGTTCAGCCACCAACGTTACCATTAGAGGTTTGAGTTCATTTAGTGGTTCTAATCAGGCCCTATTTATTGTTGATGGTATTCCTTTTAGTAATGATACAAATTCAGGCGTCAACGGTGGAACTGGTAATTTTATCGATGGTGCGACTCAAGGATCAAGATTTGCGGATTTAGATCCTAATAACATAGAAAGTATTGAAATCTTAAAAGGATTGTCGGCAGCAACTTTGTATGGTACACAGGGTAGAAACGGAGTTATTCTTATAACAACTAAAAGTGGAGCTGCTAGTGTTGGACCGAAAAAGACTGAAATTTCAGTCAGTCAGTCTTATTCTGTTAATACAATTGCTTCACTTCCAGATTATCAAGATGGATTTGGTAATGGATTTGATCAAAATTTTGGTTGGTTTTTTAGTAATTGGGGACCGAGTTTTGAAGAAGGAGGAGTATCTGGATGGGGAAGACAGCCATCTATTGATGAGAATGGAACACTACTTCACCCTTATGCCAATAGTGCATTTTTGAATCCTAACGGGCCTAACACTGGAACTAGTGAATTGGCACAACAGTTTGCGAATGAGAGGTATCCTTGGGTTCCTTACAATTCTGTGGAAGAATTTTTTCAGGATGGGTATGTAAGTAATACTTCGATAAGTGCTGCAGGTAGGTCAGCGGATGGAAAAACATCTTTCAATGCTAGTGTTAGTTATTTGAGAGATGAAGGATTCACGCCTGGGAATACACTTGATAGGTTAAATGTTTCAGTAGGTGGTAAATCCAAATTGAGTAATCGGTTTGTGGTTTCAGGTACTGTAAATTTTGCGAATACGGATTATTCTACACCACCAATCTCGTCGAGTAGAGGAAATGGAACGGATGGTTTGTCCATTTACGGTAATGTTTTCTTTACACCCAGAAGTGTTGACTTATTAGGGCTTCCATTCGAAGATCCTGTAACAGGTGGAAGTATTTATTATCGAAATGGTAATGATATTATCAATCCACGATGGACAGCAAAAAATGTGACCTACCTTCAGAATACAAACCGTTTCAATTGGAATGTAGGATTAGAATTCCTGCTAACGGATGAGCTTTCTGTTAAATGGAGAAGTGGTTTGGATTTTTATAATGAAAGAAATGAAAATAGCTCGAATAAAGGAGGAATTAACTTTCCTGATGCCGTTTTTGGGTTTTTGGATACTTATGATAACAATAATGCTATCTGGGATCATTTGGTAACTATTGAGGGCAATTATAAACTATCTGAGGATTTAGATCTTTCATTTACAGGAGGAGCTACTGGTAGATTGGATAATTTTGATCAAAGTGGAGTCGCAAGTACGGGACAAGGTGTCTTTGGTGTAAAACGTCATTTTAACTATGCAAATCAGGCACCAATACAGTTTAGTAGAGCAAGAAATATCTACGGTATTTTTGGTCAAGCGACGCTTGATTATAAAGACTATTTATATCTAAACCTTTCTGTTAGAACGGATTGGGTATCAAACTTTTCTAGAGATAATAACTCTATTACTTACCCTGGTGTAAGTTTATCGTTTCTACCGACCAGTTTATTTGATAATATGACATCAGAACTGGGCTTAAACTTTTTGAAACTGAGAGCAAGTTATGGTACATCTGCTAACTTTGATACGGACAATCCTTATCCAGTTTTCTCAGGTGTTGGACAAAGCAATAATATCTTTACAGATTTGGGTGGTGCTAATACCACAATAAACCAAGTGGATAGATTTCGGGCAAATCCTGATCTAAAACCAGAATTGCTACAGGAAATAGAACTTGGTGTGGAAGCGAGATTTTTAAAATATCGAGGTTTATTAGATATCACATACTATAGACGAAGTACGGAAGATTTGATTGTAAATCAGCCTTTGTCTCCTTCTACTGGATTTTCTCGTACTCAGAGTAATATTGGAGAAGTCGAAAATAATGGTATAGAAATATTATTAGGCTATGATATAGTAAAGAGCAAAGATTGGGTATGGAATGCTACTGTCAATTTCTTCCATAACACCGAGACGGTTACAGAGCAGGAAGAAGATTTCATTGCTTATGCTGGTTCTCTTGCTGAAGGTGGCGCCTTGCTTAGAGGTTCTAATGCAGCTATACTCGGTGAATCTTTGGGAACTATTGTGGGTACGGCAATTCAAAGAGACGACAATGGCAACTTTGTAGTGAATTCAGCTGGAAGTTATGTGATTGTAGAGCAAGATGCTGATGGTAATGTTCCAATAATTGGAGATGCTGTTCCTGATTACGTTATGAATGTCCAAACTAATATACGTTATAAAAATTTGTCTTTAGGCATTCAGTTCAACCATACTAAGGGTGGAGATATGTTATCCAGTACGATTGCTACGCTTTTAGGTCGTGGTTTGATTGTTGAAACAGAAGACAGATTGAATACTTTTATTCTACCAGGTGTTACGGCTGATGGTACCCCAAATACTACTCAGTTGAATAACTCTACTTACTACTTTAGTAATCTTTTGTTTGGACCTACTGAGACTAGAATATTTGATGCTTCTGTTCTTCGTCTTCAGGAAGTGTCTTTGAACTATACTTTACCTACCTCATTATTAGAGAATACCCCTTTTGGATCAATTTCACTTTCGGCTCAAGGCTTCAACCTTTGGTACGATGCTTACAACACTCCTGATGGAGCGAATTGGGATCCTAATGTTCAAGGAGTAGGTGTAGGAAATGGTAGAGGGTTTGATTTCTTGAATGGACCGAGTTCAAGAAAATATGGTGTAACTGTTAAAGCTACTTTCTAATCATTTAAACTTAATTATAAGCTCAATATATGAAAATTTTTATAAAATATACTTTAACGTTATTGTTGCTAGCAGTGCTGCATACCTCATGCGACGATGTGGTAAATTTAGATCTAAGAGATGATCCAAATAGTTTGTCGCCTGAAGCAGCATCTCCCAACTTGTTACTAAACTCTGTACAGATTGCCTATATAGGGAATCAGGAGTTTCTAAATGAAACTGGAGCCGAATTAACTCGAATTGAATATTTCTTTGGACGAGATTATTTTAATAATCTACCTGGTAACATCTTGAATGGTGTATGGGAGAGAACATATAGTAGTGGTGCTACTATAATCGGTGACTCGGATGCCAATAATGTGGCAGTTGGAATTTTGACGAATTTACAAGCATTAGAAAGAGCTAATATTGCCGCAGAAGGCTCTTTTGACTTTCATCTTGGAGTAGCTAAAGCATTGTATGCCCACTCTCTGTTTCAAATAGTTGATTTTGTAGGTGTAGCGGCATTTTCTCAAGCTGGTAATGCAGGTGAATTTTCTGCACCTATGCTAGATGATGGAGAATCTGTTTATAATGCAGCTTTTGGCTTATTAGATGAAGCCGAGGCGCTGTTAGCATCAGGTCCGAATGCTCAAGGAGCACAGGATTTGTTTTATAATGGTAATGCAGCGCAATGGATCAAAATGATCAATACAGTTAGATTGCGTTCTTATGTATTGACTGGAAATAATGCAGCATTTGATGCGATCATTCAAGGAGGAGATTATATTGCAGCAGCAGCTGATGATTTTCAAGTCCAATTTGGGACTAGTGAATTACAACCTGATAACCGACACCCTGACTATGTAGATGATTATAAGCCTGATGGTGCTGATATTTATCAGTCTAATTGGTTAATGAGTCTTATGTCTATGAATGATGATCCTCGAAGGAGGTACTATTTCTATCGTCAGCAAACAGGAACTCCTGGTGCGCTAGATATAGCAGGAGTGGAAGTAGATGCCAATGAAGAGGAATTGTCTTGTTCTTTGGTAGTTCCTCCTACTCATTATAACGGCTTCATCTATTGTAGTGCCGATGCTGGATATTGGGGTAGGTCTCATGGAAACGATGAAGGAACTCCTCCTGACAACTTCAGAAGAACTGCCAGTGGTGTATATCCTGCAGGAGGAAGATTTGACGATGATAGCTTTGGTGTTGTTGGTTTAGGTGTTGGTGGTGCTGGTGCTGGAATTGAACCAATATTCCTTTCATCATATGTAGATTTTTGGCAAGGAATAATGGCAAGTAGTGCTGGAGATCGTGCGGAACTTATGAGAAGTGGCTTAGAAAAATCTATCGCCAAAGTACAATCTTTCGGAAGTATGGATGCTAGTGCTGATCTTTCTGTTGCAGCTTCAGCTGAAGAGGTAACCGCTTATATTGATGGTATGGTATCTAATTTTTTAAGTGCTTCGGGAGATGCTCAAGAAAATATATTTGCCGAGCAGTACTTTACTACTTTGTTTGGTTCAGGTGTTGAGGCTTACAATTACTATAGACTTACTGGGTTTCCAACTACGGTATTCCCAAGCTGGGAGCCTGATCCAGGACCATTTCCTCGGACTTTGTTGATACCACAGAATGAGGTTATTAACAACTCTAATGTTACTCAAAAAGGTGATTTGATGACTCAGGTTTTTTGGGATAATAATCCTTCATCTCCCTCTTTTCCACCAGCGAATTAAAAATAAATAAGACATGAAAAATAGCATATTAATTAAATTTAAAATACTATCACTATTAGCACTATCTATAATTATAGGTTGTTCGGATAGCGATAAGGTATTTGATGATATTACAGAGAATATCACTCAGGGTGCTGTACTTCGTACCATAGAAGTTTTATCCAACTCTGTGGCCATTAATAGTGCTGATAACCAGTTCGTAGATGGTGAACTCTTTTCAGTAATTCTTGAAGAACAGGATCAAGAAGATGGTAGCTTGTTAGGTTCTGTAGATGTATTGATTGGATACGTTGATAACTCAACAGATGGTGCAAACACTATACCTGAAAGATTATTTACGACTATCAATGCTTCTGAATTTGCAACAGGGGATTTTGGATTGCCTAGAACTCAATTTTCTGCAACTGCTGCTGATATGCAAACGTTTTTAGGACTTCAAAGTGATCAGATTGGTTTCGGAGGAGACCAGTTTTCAATACGATTTGTATTAAATCTTACGGATGGTAGATCATTTTCTAATAATAATAATTCCGGTACCATTACTGGATCATTTTTTAGTTCCCCGTTTTTGTATTCTGCTGACGTAGTCTGTGCGCCTTCAGTACCAACAGCAGGAACTTGGACTATAGAAACTTTTGATTCTTATGGGGATAGTTGGAATGGTGCCAGTCTGTCGATTGTTATAGATGGTGGAACTCCAATAGAAATTGTTGGTCCTCCTGAGGACATTGAGACATTTTCTGTAACTATTCCAGAAGGGAGCTCAACTATTTCAATTGTTTATAATAGTGGTGCTTTTGATGAGGAGGTTACCTTTACTATCACTTCTGCTAATGGTAATGTGGTTAGTAGTGCAGGTCCTAATCCTCCTGTAGGCGTCGAATTATTAAATTTTTGTCTTGATAATTTGTAGACTTAGTGAAGTATGAAGTATAAAGTAGGAGGTATGAAGTCGTAAGACGTTGACTATCAAAGGTCAAAAATTCATAACAGTCTATTTTATTTTTTACATTTCACTTAAAGATTATATACTTTTAGCGACGAGGTAGAAATAAAGTGGGTCAGGAAGTGTAGCGTACCTTAATAATGTATATGATTTTAAAATCTGTATTATAGACAAGTTTGATTATAGTAAGCTGTATCCAAATATATTTTGGATACAGCTTTTTTATTATATATGAGTGTGTAAAGAATTGGGGGAACATATATATTAGGCAAAGTGAAAGAATAAATTAGCCATTTTAAACTGCCCTTTTTACTTCTAAGAAATCCTAAAAAAGGAACCGTAGCCCAGCTATGCTTAATTTTT
>JALZWC010000897.1 GCA_023300255.1 Saprospiraceae bacterium
AATGAAGGAGAATTGTTGATACTTTGACTGAGTTAAAGTGAAAAATAAGAGCAAAAGAAGCAGCATAAGTTACGAAGTTATTTCATACACATTCCTTAGAATGGCTCCTCATTTAGAATTACACACAAAAATAATCTTTTACCAACAAATTTCGTAACTATTCAGCATCGGCTAAAGCCAATGTTGAACAGTTACCAAATAACTAAAAAAAGGTAAGCAATTCTATGAACTGCTTACCTAATAAATTTAAACGGGAAATAAAAAAAATAAGTATTGGTAAAGAATTAGTCTTTAAGTAGTAGGCTTTGCCTATTACTTTATTTCATTTGATTTTATTGGGCATAGATAAGCTATGCGCTTCTATAATAGAAACTATTTTTTACTAATTTGTAAGGTAGTTTGAAATCTTAGGTAAGCAATTCTAGGAACTGCTTACCCCTAATAATTTTAAACGGGAAATAAAAAAAAATAAGTATTGAGTAAGATTTAATCTTTAGGTAATAGACTTTGTCTATTACTCTATTCTATTTGGTTTTATTGGGCATAGATAGTCTAGGGCTTCTATGATAGAAACTATTTTTTTCTGACTTGTAATGTATTTTTAAATCTAAGGTAAGCAGGTAGTCGGACTACTTGTTAGCTATGCTAGCATCAACTAGCATAGCTATCTAGTACTTAGCGCACTTTATTTAAAGCAAGATCATCTTTTTGGTCTGTACCTGATCTTTTGATTGTATTTTGTAATATAGAATACCTTTTTCTGATAACTCATGGCTTTGGATAATCCATTCATTATATCCTTTATCAAAGTATTGCGACCATTTCTTTACTTCCTTACCATCTGGTGTTAAGATAGTTAAAGATACCATATCAGAGGAAGGTAACTGGAAGCCAATAGTTGTTTGCATACTAAAAGGATTAGGTCTATTTTGCTGTACTTCAAAAGGAGCAGCAATAGCAGTGAATGCTAATTCTAATTGCTTGATTTCCCTATCTACCGTGTAAGCTTCTGCCTGCATTACATTCGGCTGAATCATTAATAATTCACTCAAAGATGCTGTTTTTTCTGCTTTGAACGTTAAGGTAAATTGATTGCTTTCAAAATTTTGTTTCCCCACTTTATTCCAACTGATAGGTACTATTTTTCTATCTTTCATTGCCCATCCTACATTAGCTTCTTTGACTAAACCTTCTTGCATTTCAATAAGGCTTAGATCTTGATAAGCTAAAGCAAATTGATAGCCATCTAATTCTTGGTCTGCTGGAATCGTAAAAGCAACTGCAACTTCCTGCCCTACTTTAACTATTCTATTTTCAATAGTAATAGATACTCTATCACCACTAGTACGAGTCTCTGCTGTAACTAATTTATTAGCGGATGCATTACCACTCACATCCCCTATTTTGATCGCGATGAAATCATTTTCCATTTGATCTACCCCATTTACATCTACCACAATTGTTTCATTAAAGGATTCTGCTAATGGATCATTACTCGTAAATTGATAAGAAGCATCTACAAAACGCCAACTCTTGTTATTAGGAAATTCTCTAGTAATATTTAAAATCAATCTTCTTAACTCTACCATATCGAATGCAGTGATCGTTCCAGATCGATTAATATCTGCAGCAATAGTATGATAAGGAGATTGTATATATTCTATCCCTAAAATATGCTTACTAATTAGTACTAAGTCAAAAGTAGATACTCCATTTAATGGATTACTATCTTTTGCTGGTATCAAACTATAAGTCGCACCATTATTTAATTCAAAAATATAGTCTCCATTTTCACTAGTCATATAAGGTACTGGCATAATACCTGCGCCATCAACGCTCACTTCCACTTCTTGTATCGCCACTCCATCAGGCATCGTAATTTTTCCAGCTATTATAGGCTTTATAATATCACTTTGACAAGCGTTATTTCCATCATCTATAATTATTCTTGTTTCACAAGAACCGTAGTTTTGCTCTCCATCTAGTACAAAAACTTGAACTACTTGCAAACCATTATAGGCACAGTCTAATTCTAATGCATTTGGTAATTGTATAATACCCTCTAAATCTTCTGGTGCCGTAGCAGAAAAACTACTATGCCATATCCGATAATCCATTGCTTGTGGTGCCAAACAATTATCAAAGCTATTGCCTGCAATAATTGCGGGGCTTACTAAAGCCGTACCCACATCTCGAATACTTGTCGTCAAAGTATCTTGACAGATAACAGTTGGTGGTCGGCAATCCCAGAATTCAAACGTTCGTTCCTGCTCGCCGAAATTACCACAATTATCATATACTCTAAAACGTACCTTATATTCAATTTTTGGCTGTACCGTCCAGAAGAATTTCTCTGAATCACCATGTCCAACTTCTACCCCATCTTCTGAAATCCAATATTCAAAACTAAAGTTTTTAAAGAAAGCATCTTCGCAATCCGTTGCTTCAGCGGTAAACACTCTAACTGTATCGCATTCATAAGGGCTCGCTCCTAAAGTTAAATCTTCTGTTCCAAATGGAGCCACATCCCCTGTACCATAGATACAACTCTGAACAGGATTTATAGTTACGACAGGCTTATTGCTATCTGAAATTTTTAATACTTGAGTATATTTAAAGTATCCTAAGTTACCATATACAGAAGGATCAATCACTCTTTCTTCTCGTACATCTCCTATTACATTTTCAGTTCTAGTAATATCTACAGGTTCAGAACCTGGCTGAAAAGTACACCAGTTGATGATATAGTAAGTTCTATTTACTTGGAAACAAGCATCGTTAACAATATCAAATATTTGATCTTCATATTCCCAAGCTAGTACATCACATGCGCCACGAGTGATCGTCAGACCTGCTGCAGGTACATCATCACCACATTCTCCCGCCCAATCAATCGGTAATATAAAAGACCAGTCTGGTCGATATGCGACACTAATAATTTGCATTTGCCATGGAGATACTTGTCCTTCTTGAGTAGCATCAAAAGCACGGTAACGTCTTCTAACAGTTGCCTCTCCACATTGACTATAAATCAATTGATATTCTTGCTCGATAGATAAAACTCTGCATACTGCATTATCAGAACAACTTGGCTGCCCAAATCTTGTTTCATACAAAGCTAATAATTCTCCTGTCAATGGCTGCCATTCGCTATCCTCTAATTGATTATCACCATCTGCATCCGTTGGCTCTCCCAATTCTTTAGAAAAGAATTCATCACAGTAAGCAATTGTGTCTGGAAGCGTTTCACATATTGGTCTAACATTATCTAATATATTTACAAATAACCAACATACGTTTTGATTACCTGAAAAGTCTGTTACTTGTAATTCTATTCTCACTGGATCGAATACGTCTTCACAAGTAAAATCTACCTGATTACGCCATACCCCTTCATCTGTTCTACGCACTTTTCTGTCTGCGATACCACAGGCATCCCAACTTATTTCATCAATTTCATTAATCGTTAAAGTATTTTCTCCGTCGACATAAGATACATTTAATTCATCTTTACAAATAGCAGATGGAGGTGTTAAATCTTCTAGTATAAAGTAACGGTAACAAACATTCGTTGCTCTATTTCCAGTGCCATCATAAGCTTCCCATCCCACTCTGAAAGTATCTGCCATCAAAGTTCCTGCAATAGACAAGTTTGGTGCTATACTATCCCAAGTACCTTGTACCAATTGTTCCACTCTATTCATTTTAACCGTTGGATTGGAATCACAAATATCTGTTGCACTCGGTGTTTCAATAGAAACGCCTAAGGTACATTCAAACGGATCTAATGGGAATTTTTCTGCATCTGCTAATGAGCTATGAGGTGGACAAACTAAAGTAGGTAGCAAAGTATCTACAAACTCAATAAGCTGTGTATCTATTCGAATAGGAATAGGTCTTGGAGAGCATCTGTCTGCAAATGACCAATATCGAAATAATTTGATCCCTCCTGGGTGAGGAAAGAATTGATCTTCCTTAAACAAAATATAGCTACAAGTATAATCTTCCGTATTTAATGTAAGCGTATCATTAGAAAATACTAATTGAGGAATACCCGTTTTTGAAACATCATTAATAGCTGTCTCATCATCTACGCCACAACTCAAAATAATATCATCTAATTTTATAAAATCATTAATAGTCGGTCGTAAGATTCTCAGTGTATCCGAACGAAGCGTTTGATTTCCACAGAAATCTTCCGCTTTCCACTTAGCTAAGTAAGTACTGATAGAATCACATTCCGTGCCCTCTACTAATTCTATATCAAACAATTCTACGGTAGCAGAATCACAATTATCTATAATTGTTGGCTTCTCTAAGATTTGGTTTAAATAATCTAAATTAACCGTACATACTTTTAAGGTATCTGTTTTTAATTCCGTAAATATAGGGCCCGTCTCATCAATAAAACGCATATATCCCCAACATATATCTTCTATTGGACCTTGGCTACAGCATCCATCTTGATAATTATAAATTCGCTTAATTTCTACTTGATATCTAGTATCTCCACACACATCAATACTATCTTGGTTTATTTCAGGATATCCACTAGCTGTAGAGCCTTCTGCTATTATAGTTCCATTTTCTCTTCTTACAATAATTTCATAACTGATACTGGTTCCTATTGTACTTCCACTACCTGTGACCAAGCCACTCGCTACTTCACAAGGATTTTCCAGTAACATATCTGGTGTAACTGCAGCACCACAACCAGAACCCAAGGAAACATTAACCTGATCATTACAAACCATTACTGGAGGAGAAATAGCTAAATAAGATTCTGCAGTAATACTTGGATCTATCTTTAAAGAATATTTTATGGTATAAGTGCCTATAGCCAATGTATCAATAGTAAAGTTATCTCCAGCTTTCAGACAAGTGTCTTTACATATGGTACCTGCACCATTTAAAAGTTGTATAGAAATACTATCATTGGAAACTTCACAAACGGATTCAATAGTACCAGTCTCTATAGTCACCCATCTCTTTAGTTCTTGACAAGAGAGACTAACAAACTGATTGTCAGGCGGCACTATTTTAGTGGTTCGATCTTGGCAGGATAGCTTGGCATCCCAACCTATATTTTTATCTAGATTACCATCAGTAGTGAAATGAAAAGTAATACATCCACTAGCATTTTGCGCACGATCACAGTTAGAACCTATCCAACCACCGTTGAAACTAGCCGCTCCTCCACCTAAACCATTACTACCTGCTAATAAAATTTTGGGATCAGCAACGGTACTACCGCTTCCTGTAGGCACAATAGGAATAGTTGGATCATCCAGCATAGCATGTGTTACAATACCTTCATAAGCATAAAGGTTATCACCAGGTGCTAAGCCTAGATCTGTGAATGAAAATATTAAAGTGCTATTACCATTAGGTGGGCAAAAAGTGATTAGGCTATTTCTAGATTTCCCAAAACCATCACTGTATTGTATGCCTTCCGTCATATCGCTTTGGAAACGAATGTTCAAATCACAATCTGATACTACAATCATATCAGGAATGGAATCAACGGATATTTTTACAATAGCATCTGTCCTTAGGGTATCTCCTGCAAGGGCAGTTAGACTATTGGTGCAGAATGCAACCAATAAAATAAATAGAAAACGATAGTGTTCTGGTTTGGGAAAGCATAGTTTAGGCCTTCCTCCAGAGGCTGAAAGAGTCGTCATTACTTAAATCGGTTTTAATAGTGAAGTGTAAGACAGATAGTAATAGTTATTCTACATTAGATAGAATAATCTATGTTATTACTATAATCTGACTAGACACTGATACCTACTTTTGTAAGGAAACGAATGAGTGAACGGAGTTCACCTCATAAGGCAAGACTTATTGTTATTTTCGGAAGGAATAAACTTAGGTTTAGGATATACTTAATATACTTAAATAAAAACTTATATACTTAAAAACTTAAAAGGTGCAATATAATCAAGTACGGGATAAATGTACTTATTAATAATATGGCAAATGCTATGCCAAATTAATTATTTTTTATATTTGTTAATTATTTCTATAAAATCTGCTAGATCGCCATCAAAGACAATTATCTTAGTTCTTTGATATTTATTTGGGCCTACGACTTTACTTTCTGTAATCTCTAGGATTCTTTCTTGTTTACTGTTTTCAAATAAATTAAAGAAATAGGTACGTTGTTTCGTATGTAGCGTTTTGGAAGCTATTAATTTTTTCATTTGGGTTTCTGTACTTACTTGATTCTCTATAAAAGTTATCACTAGTATAACTTTTAAGTATCTTTTCAAAAGAAAGTGAGGATATTTTTAATATCAAATATATATATTTTTTTTAAGTAAAAAGAATATTTCTATCTCTTAGTCATTTTAACAAAACAACTCCGTTATTTGAACAGTTCCTAAGTAATGGTGTAAAACTAAATATATACTCTTTGGTAGATTATTTTTTTCTCAGTTTTCTCTTGAAAGAAATGAGCAAACAGCGTTTGTGAATCTATCTGGTCTTTTAGACAGACCGCAAAGCGAACGGACTGCTTGGATACTGTGACTGAACCTGCCTACGTGCCTTCGCAGGCTATGGTATATACATAAGTATTAGCTAGTAGCGTAATAAAACGACGTCTAAAGTAGACTTAGTTAGTATATAATAGTTATAAACTTAAGAGTTGCTATTCAAAATTGGCTTTCGCCAATGATAGTTTTTGAACCTGCCTTCCAAGGAACGCTATGGTATATACATATCTTTTCGCAGCTAAAGAAAATACGGTGACGAAGCTACGCTCCTTGAGAGTTCTGTCCTAATATTTGTTGCTATAGACGGTGTCAGGGCGATGCCCTTTTGTAAGACTTAGGAGCTTTAGCTTCGGCACTGTCTATAGTAAAATAC
>JALZWC010000898.1 GCA_023300255.1 Saprospiraceae bacterium
CGCCCATCCGCTTTGCGGTTCAGGAGCTTACACTCCTTCATCTTAGAGTAAAAAATGACTAGCTTAAAACGACCAATTTATTCTCACTTTTTGCCTTAGCACTAAGTAACATCAAAAACAAAGCAGCCCATTATGAGTTTTAAGAATTGATTGTCAACATCCTATTACTTCATACCTCCTACTTTATACTTCATACTTCATACTTACCTAGCTAAACGCTTCCGTCACCAATGCTTGCTGCTGCTTATCATGCGTTTTTTTGTAGCCAGTTGCAGGCGATGCACTAGAGCGTCTTGAAATATGCTTAATATCATAATTCTGATAGAACGCTAAGAAATACTGCCAAGCCCCCATATTAGAAGGTTCCTCTTGTACCCAAAACGCTTCTGCGTTTTTATATTTCTTTTTCATCTTATCCATCTGCTTCAATGGAAATGGATACAATTGCTCTAAACGAACAATCGCAACATCCGTCCGCTTATCTGTTTGCTGCTTTTGCAATAAATCATAATATATTTTTCCAGAGCAGTATAGTACCCGCTTAACTTTCTTAGTAGCTGCTGCGGTAGTCACTTGCGGATCATCAATTAATTCTTGGAAAGAATTCTTAGTCTCAAAATCTTCTAAAGGAGACACACACAATGGATGTCTTAATAAAGATTTCGGAGACATCACTACTAATGGTTTTCTAAATGGCCGAGCCAATTGTCTACGCATTACATGGAAAAAATTCGCAGGAGTAGTCAAGTTCGCTACTGTCAAATTGAAATCTGCACAAGCTTGTAAGAAACGCTCTGGTCGTGCACTGGAATGTTCCGGTCCTTGTCCTGCATAACCATGTGGCAATAACATAACCAAGCCACTCATTCTGCCCCATTTACTTTCTGCTGCGGCAATATATTGATCCACTATCGTTTGTGCCCCATTATAAAAATCTCCAAACTGCGCTTCCCAAATCACTAAGGCATTTGGATTAACCATAGAATAACCGTACTCAAATCCTAAGACTCCAAACTCTGATAAGAAGGAATTATAAATCATAAAACGACCTTGGTCGCCGTCCATTCCTTCTAGTCTATTGTATGGTTCATACGTTTTTTCATCTTTTAAATAAGCATGTCGATGAGAAAAAGTACCTCTCCTCACATCTTGCCCACTCATTCTTATATCATTACCTTCTAGTAAGATAGCGCCATAGGCTAATAGCTCCCCCATTGCCCAATCCAATTGCCCCTTATCCAACAACTTTTGCTTTCCTTTTAATAACCTATTGATCTTACCTAATGGTGTAAAACCTTCAGGAATAGTCATTAAATGTTTAATAACTTTATCTATCGTGGCTCTATCAATTCCTGTTTTTGGAGAAGTCTCAAAATCCTTTGCATCAGCCGTCAATTTTAATTCTTGCCAAGCTTTTTCAGGAGATTGATAACTGTATGGTAAGTCTTTTTGTTTAACTGCATCTAAACGATTTTGCAACTCATCCCAAAACTTTTTTTCTAATTGTTCTGCCATCTGCTTTCCAAGTTCCCCACTCTTGATTAATTTTTCAGAGTAAATTTCTCTTGGATTCTTATGCGCATTAATTAGGGCATATAAATCTGGCTGCGTAAATTTTGGATCATCTCCT
Organism: Saprospiraceae bacterium; assembly: GCA_023300255.1. Taxonomy (GTDB): domain Bacteria; phylum Bacteroidota; class Bacteroidia; order Chitinophagales; family Saprospiraceae; genus JAFMDF01. The sequence goes on from JALZWC010000898.1 coordinate 1,631, forward strand.
TCATTATGTCCATGCTTTCTGTAGCAGACCATATCAATGAATACATCATTGTTAAACTTCTGTCTATATTCCATTGCAAATTCTACCGCAAACAACATCGCTTCTGGATCATCACCGTTCACATGAAATACAGGCGCCTGTACCACACTGGCAATACTCGTACAATAGGTAGAAGAGCGAGCTTCTTCATAAGTAGTCGTAAAACCAATTTGGTTATTGATCACAAAATGAATCGTTCCTCCGGTATAGTATCCATCTAACTGACTCATTTGAACTGTTTCATAAACAATTCCTTGACCAGCTACCGCTGCATCTCCATGAATCAAGATAGGTAATATTTGATCGTAATCACTTCCATATAATACATCTGCCTTTGCTCTAGAGAAGCCTTCCACAACTGTATTAACAGATTCTAAGTGAGAAGGATTCGGCATCAACTTCAAATCAATGGTCTTACCTGATGGCGTTTCAATTTGAGAAGAAAATCCAAGATGGTATTTTACATCTCCATCACCGAAAACAGTATCTGGCAAAGCCGTACCTTCAAATTCTTTAAAGATAGCTTCATAGGTTTTTCCCATAATATTCGCCAAAACATTTAGTCGGCCTCTATGCGCCATACCAATCACAATCTCCTTGACACCTTCTTTGGCTGCTGCATTGATAATACCATCTAATGCAACGATAGCAGACTCTCCACCTTCCAAGGAAAATCTTTTTTGGCCTACATATTTTGTATGTAAAAACTTTTCAAAAATAACGGCACCATTCAACTTTTCTAAAATGCGCTGTTTCTTCTCTGCCGTTAGATTATAACTTTGATCTGGATGATGTCGCTCTATTTTTTTTCTAAACCATCTCCGCTTTGCTCTATCCTCAATATGGTGGTATTCGAAACCAATATTACCACAGTATACTTTCTCTAAATGGTTTATAATCTGTTTTAAAGTCGCATTCTCTAAGCCAGCTTCTTTACCTACTTGAAAAACGGTATTAAGATCTTTTTCTGTTAAATCAAAATCATCTAAATCAAGATTCGGATCTTTAGCCTTTCGATTTCTCAAAGGGTGCGTATCAGCTGATAAATGTCCTCTATTTCTGTAAGCCTTAATCAATGCTAATACTTGAAACTCCTTTGCGTCAAAACTCTTTGAGTTACTTGCCCCATTTAAAGCAGCAGCAGTTCCATTGCCATTGGCTCCAGCAGAAATACCATTCGTATCTCCAGAATAATCGAAGCCTTTAAAAAAGGTACGCCATCCCTCTTCTACACTATCAGGATTTTCCTGGTATTTTTTATACATCGACTCTATGAAAGTCGGATGAGCATTCGCGATAAAAGAATAATCACTCATTTACAGTAATTTATTATAGTCTTTTAACTAATCTTAATCTGTATTGGGTTAGTCAGAAAACTTTGTTTATTTTATTTTACTCGTTCCTAATTCTACTTTGGCACTTTGGGCTATTCCTTCCAATCGGACGACGCTAGTCATCCGATTGAGGGGGTCGGCGCTAATTTTCTCATCGGATCACTAG
>JALZWC010000899.1 GCA_023300255.1 Saprospiraceae bacterium
AAAGAACCGTAGCCCAGCTATGCTTAGTTTTTCAGAATTCCTTAGAGTAAAAAATGACTAGCTTAAAACGACCAATTTATTCTCACTTTTTGCCTTACTGAGTTACTAGACAAAATAGAATTTAATTTAACCACAGAGGTACATAGTTCACATAGTATAAAACCTATGTGAACTATGTACCTCTGTGATTAAAAAAAAGTTTAATATTATCCAAACACTTACCCGAAATAATCTTTCATTCTATCGAAGAAGCCTTTATCTCCCTTCTTAGGTTGAGGCTGAAAATTAGCCATACCTTTCATTTTCTCTAGCAACTTCGTCTCCTCTTTAGTGAGGCTTTTAGGCGTCCACACATTCATATGGATCAGTTGATCTCCCTTCCCATATCCCTGAATAGACGGTAAGCCTTTCCCTTTTAATCTAAATATTTTACCAGGTTGTGTACCTGCAGGAATTTTAATTTTTACTCGACCACTAATCGTAGGTACTTCAATAGAAGTGCCTAAAGCAGCATCGGCAAAATTAACATACAAATCATAGGTTAGATTACCACCTTCTCTTTGTAAAAATTCATGAGGTTTTTCCTCAATACTGATTAATAAATCACCAGATTGTCCACCGTACTTACCCATATTTCCACCACCTCTCATAGAGAGTTGCATACCTTCCTCTACACCAGCAGGAATTTCAATCTCTACGGTTTCGTCTCCATAGTTGGTACCTGCACCTCTACAGGTAGTACACTTAGCGGTAATCTCTTGGCCAGATCCATTACAAGTTGGACATGCCGTTGTTGTTTGCATTTGTCCAAGGAAGGTACTTTTTACCTGTCTAACATATCCTGAACCTTTACAAGTTGAACAGGTAGAAACTGATTTGCTGTCTTTAGCGCCACTACCATGACAACCAGTACAAGTAACTTGCTTCTTTACCTTAATCTTCTTGGTAACACCATTTTCAATTTCCTCTAAAGATAAAGCGACTTTAATCCGAAGATTACTGCCTCTTTGTCCGCGTGTTCTAGCACCACCGCCTCCACCTCTAGCATTTCCACCAAAAAAAGATTCAAATGGGCTATCATTGAAAATATCCCCAAACTGACTAAAGATATCATCCATGGTCATGCCGCCTCTAAATCCACCGCCACCACCACCTGCACCCTGCATACCTGCATGTCCAAAACGGTCGTATCTTGCTCGCTTTTGAGGATCGTTCAATACCTCATAAGCCTCCGCTGCTTCTTTGAATTTGTCTTCTGCCTGCTTATCATCTGGGTTTTTATCTGGATGATATTTCACAGCTAGTTTACGGTATGCTTTTTTCAAAGCGGTCGCATCTGCACCTTTTGCTACACCTAATATTTCGTAAAAATCTCTTTTTGCTGCCATTGTCTTGCTAGATTAATTTTAAGGGTTTCTCAATAGAAAGCCCAACTTTAGGAACGAGTAAAAAGTAGATTCACCTGGTCCTTAGAAACGAGTAGGAATCATTTACTTACCAACCACCACTTTAGCATGACGGATAATTTTATCATTTAAAAAATATCCGTTTTCGACTGTATCAATAACTTTTCCTTTCATTTCTTCCGTTGGAGCTGGTATTTCTGTAATCGCAGCATGTAGTTCTGCATCGAAAGCTTCTCCATTAGATTCCATTACCTTCAAGCCTTTCCCTTCTAATACTTTATATAGCTTTTGATAAACCAACTCTACCCCCTCACTAAATTGTTCTTCAGAACCTTCCATATCCGCACTTTTCTTGGCCCTGTCAAAATCGTCCAAAACAGGCAGAATAGCTGACACTGTGTCTTGTGCAGCATTTTTCATTAATTCCAAACGCTCTCGCATATTTCGTTTCCGAAAATTTTCGAAGTCAGAAAAAACACGCAAATATTTATCTTTTAACTCTCCAACTTGCTGCTTTAATTCTATATTATCCTGCTCCAATTGTTCTTCTGGACTTAATTCTACTGCTGGTTCTTCTGTTGTACTACCTTGATTATCAACATCTTCAGTAGTTTGGCCTTCCCTTGTTTCTAAATTTTCTTCAGAAGAATCTAAGACATCTTCTGTCTTTTTATTATTCTTACTCATTATGTCTTTCAGTTTTTTTATCACTATAGAAATAACTATTAATTAATGGAATTAGGGCTAATTATCGATCAGAAACGCAAAAGTAAGCTTCTTATCTAACTTCCCCTTAATATGTTGGAACAATTACTCTGCCATGCCGTTTTTTGCGTCATTGTGGCAGAGACTCAATTTTTGAAAGGTAGATTATAGGGATCAATTGAAAAGACATATCCATTCTAATCCTAGTGTCTATTTTAAAATTGTCAAGGACTTATGATTTCGACCAATAGCTTTAATGTAGGCTCCTAATTAACAAAACCCATCAATTAAGAATTATTGACATGGTTTTTGTAGTTACATCCTGTAATATGGTTATTGAACATAATAAAACACTACTCTACCTATTAATTCCTCCCATTAACCTAGAATTTCCACTTGGTTAGCAACATTTATTAAATAATTCAAGTTTATATATTCATTCCTTCTAATAGACACATCTACTACAACTTCATACTTTCTACAAAATAGAGCTCAACTTCCTTCTTTCAATTATCAAAATTATATAGGTTATAATATTGAAATTGATTGAGCAAGTTCTCTATTTAAAGTAGTAATATAAAGCAGTCTGATGTCTAAAATCACATACACTATTGTCCTGTTGGTCAGTTTTGTTGTTACTCTAGTTTCTCAAACTAGTCCAATCATTATAGGTGGAGGTAATCACGAAAATGTAGTAATTACCAGTAGTTCATCTGAAAATAATACTAGTCCTTCCAATACCCTGCAAGATGTAGGTTTATTACCAAATTTAAGTTCGGCTTCTCGTTTTTTAGGACAGGCAACTTTAGGTGCTAATATGGCGACTATTGAAAGTACCGCCGACCAAGGATTTTCTGATTGGCTAGATGAGCAATTGGCCATGCCTTCCTCTATGTCTATTGAAGAACATACAAAATACTTAACAGAATGGGCACTAGATTCTACTTATGCCATAGGGGGTGATCCTAATGGTGTAGAACCTCGCTTACATTATTGGCATTTTGCTTGGTGGCAACACACCATGACTGCACCTGATGTATTAAGGAGTAGACTCGCATTGGCCTTGAGTGAAATATTTGTTATATCAGAATTACCACAATTAAGAGATGATCCATTAGCCTTGGCTAACTACTACGATATGTTACTTAAGAATTCTTTCGGAAATTTTAGGGAGCTATTACATGATGTCACTTTCCATCCTGCTATGGGGGTTTATTTAACGCATATGAATAATCCTAAAGCAAATGTCTCCTTGAATCGTTTTCCAGATGAAAATTATGCCCGAGAAGTGATGCAATTATTTACGATTGGATTATATGAATTAAACGAGGATGGTTCTAGAAAAACCTTATCCGATAATGTAACGCTGATTCCCACCTATACGAATGAAACCATTCAAGAATTTGCTAAAGTTTTTACGGGTATGAGCTGGGGAGATGCCTTCCTATTTGGTAAAGACGCTGAAAGTGAATTTAGCTATACCGTGCCGATGATGATGGAAGATTTTTGGCATGAGCCAGGCACCAAGACCTTATTGAACGGAGCTGTTATTCCAGATAGAAATCCGGTAGATGGTTTAGCGGATGTAAAGGATGCCTTAGATAATTTATTTAATCATCCAAATGTAGGACCTTTTATCGGTCATAAATTAATCCAGCGATTGGTTACCTCTAATCCATCTCCTCAATACATTGGTAGAGTAACTGCCGCCTTTAATGATAATGGTCAAGGGGTAAGAGGCGATATGGGTGCCGTCGTTCGAGCAATTCTATTGGATGAAGAGGCCAGAAAATGCCCCAATGAAGAGGAGGCATTAACGGGTATGCTTCGAGAACCGATGGTTCGATATACCCATATTAGTAGGGCTTTTAACGCAGCGAGCGAAGAGGGCACTTATAGAAATTCTATGAATAATTTTTATGCGTCCAACTTTCAACGACCACTCGGTTCGCCAAGTGTCTTTAATTTTTTCCAAGTCGATTACAAACCAATTGGGGGGATAGAAGAAAATGGTTTGGTCGCACCTGAATTTCAAATTACTAATTCTGTCACCATTATGGGCTACGCCAATGAACTACATGATTGGGTCATGCGAGATTATAATCTGATGCAATACAGCGCTCTTTTTAATGGCGAACAAAGTACTTTAGAAAAACGAGTCAATCTTAATCTTACCGATGAAATTCTAATGGGAGAAGAAGGCAGGATAGATGAATTAATCGAACGCCTGAATCTAATATTAACGCATGGTCAGATGACAGATAGAACTAGAAACATTATTAAAGAAGCTTTAGTCAATCTGCCAGAAAACGATGGTGAATTGATCGGAAGAATTGCTATTTATTTGACGATGATTTCTCCTGATTATTTGATTATTCGTTGAGCATAAATCAACATTACACTACTGGATATTTTTAGAAAATAGCGTAAAGGATCGAGAAGTTGGTAACTCTTCAGCACACACAAGCCAGAACTCCCCCCGACCCCCTCTTAAAAAGAGGGGGGGACGTCTGCGATTGAATATTACGTTAATGATACATATCCAAAACGAATTTTCAATCATAGACGACTCCCTCCCTTTTTAAGATTAACGTTTGCTTTTGCCCAGAGGCAAAAAGAGCGCAGACAGGGTTCGGGAGGATTCTCAATAGTACTGAACAGCTACAAAAATTGTTTAAAAATAAAACATGTCTAAAAACCTAAATCGTAGAAAATTTTTAGAGCAAGCAAGTTGCGCCGCATTAGGCTATAGTACTTTTTACTCGACGCTCAATAATTTATTTACCACGAATAATTTGGCGGTGGCTAGTTCGCAACCACCAGAGGATTATAAAGCGATGGTTTGTATTTTATTAGCTGGTGGAAATGATTCCTATAATATGTTGCTACCCAAAGGTGTATCAGAACATGCAGAGTACGCTACAACTCGATCCAATTTAGCTTTGGCGATGGAAGATATTTTGGCATTAAGTGGTACCCATAATGGTAAATCATTAGGCGTACATCCTAGTATGCCCGGGGTACAGCAAATGTATGAGGCAGGAGATTTAGCTTTTATAGCGAATGCTGGTACGCTGATAGAACCGATCAGTAATTATGCAGACTATCAGTCGGGCTTAAAAAAGTTACCGCTAGGTTTATTTTCTCATTCCGATCAAATTGAGCAATGGCAAACCTCTATTCCCCAAAGCAGGCAGGCAATTGGTTGGGGAGGTAGAATGGCAGATTTATTAAAAGACGTTTATCCGAATCAAGAAATTTCTATGAATATTTCTTTGTCAGGTAGAAATGTTTTTCAGGCAGGAAATAGTGTATTGGAATATTCTATTAGTAATTCTGATACAGGAAATGTGGGCTTAGAAACTATAGAACCATACAATGGTCGATCTGGTCTTATCAATAGCTTAAGGGATAATGCAGTTAAGAGTATGATGGAGGATGTGCATGGGAATGTTTTCAAAGAAACCTTTGCCAAAATGACTACCGCTAC
>JALZWC010000900.1 GCA_023300255.1 Saprospiraceae bacterium
TGCACAAAGCAATTCGATTACAGGCCGAATCATCGACCAATCCGATGGGCAAATGATCGAGTACGCTAGTGTTTCTGTCTATACGGTCGCAGACTCTGCATTGATTGACGGTACGATTACTGATGATAAAGGGGTATTCATCGTGAAGCGCTTACCCAAAGAGAACATTTATATTATTGCCCAATTTCTTGGTTACACCCCTTATCAATCTACTTCTTTTTTACCTTCCACTACTTCTAATTTAGGAGACCTTACTTTAAGTTTAAATAATACAACTTTAGAAGAAGTAATTGTTTCTGGCAGGGCAGCAACATCCGTACACAAATTAGATAAGCAAGTTTTTGATGCGGGACAATTTCAAAATGCCAAAGGTGGAACTGCATCAGATGTATTGGGTAATCTACCTTCCGTGAGTGTCAATTCTTTTGGAGAAATAGCTGTTAGAGGGGCTACTGGTTTTTTGGTCATGATTAATGGCCGACCTGTGCAAGGTGATCCAGTGACTATTCTACAACAACTTTCTGCCAACTCGATTGATGATATAGAAATAGTGACTGCTCCTTCTGCGAAATATGACCCAGATGGCAATGCAGGAATCATTAATATTAAAACTAAAAAAGCGGTAACAGATGGCATGTATCTAGTCGCTAATGTGATGGTGGGAATGCCGAGTATTGAATCTTACGAAAATAGAGAAACGGCTTCCCGATATGGTGCCGATCTTACATTTAATTATAAAAATGGGAAATGGGATTTTTCCACGGGTTTGGACTATAGGAATTATGATCGTTCAGGGAGGAGAGAAGGATACGTCAATACTTATCAGAATGAAGTGTTGACTGAATTTCCATCAGATGGAGAGCGTAGTTTTGATGAACTTAATTATTCAGGTAGAGCCTCGATTAATTATACGCCAATACCTAGCCAATCAATCACCGCAGGTTTTTATGCTGGGAAACGAACGAAATACCGTACGGCTGATATACTATACCTGAACCAACAAAGAACAAGCATTTCGCAAGATCAATTCCTTGGGGCTGCCGCTTATTATGATTCTTATTTGACTAATAATTCTGTTTTCTCTGGTGGGAGTGAATTAAATACCTTGACTTTTTTCAATGAAAACTTGAGAGTTAGAAAAAGTGATTTTTATATTGGATCCTTAGATTATGCTTTTAAATTCGAGAATGATTCAAGTTTAAAACTTTCTGGATTATATGAGCGGACGGTGCTAGGTGGTCCCACAGATAATGTTAGTTTGGGATATCCAAATACCAATGACACACTACAATTACAATTTAACGGTAACGATAATCCATTAGATGGTATTCGCCTACAAATGGATTATGCTAGAAAACTAGGTAGTATGAATTGGGAGTCTGGTTACCAATATAGATACTTACAACACCCTGGTGATTTTCAATATTTTGACAGAGATTTGGATACCAATGAATGGATAGAGAATCCCATTTTTACTAATAGTATTAATTTGACCAGAAAAATTCATGCAGTTTATTCTCAGCTATCAGGTAAAAAAAATAAGCTACAATATATAGCAGGATTGAGATTAGAACACTTTGATCGAACGGTAGAAATAGCACGTCCAGATGAAACCTTTAAGCTAGATCAATTAAACTTATTTCCATCTGTAAACCTAAGCTATCAATTGCAGGAAGGCTTAATTGCTAAAGCAGGATATAGCCGTCGTATTGAACGAACGACAACCTTTAAAATGACTCCTTTCCCTGAGCGAGAACATTCTGAAACATTAGAACAGGGGGACGCAGAATTATTACCAGAATTTATTGATTTGGTAGAGTTAGGGGTTGTGAAGAATTGGGAAGATAATTCCGTTTTTGCAACCGCTTATTTTAGACATGTAGATAATGTGATCAATCGAGTAAATAATATTTTCAACGATACGATTCTTAATAGAATTTACACGAATGTTGGTACAGCAGATGCGGTTGGAATAGAAGTAGGAACAACGCTTTATCCAACAAAAAAATGGCGAATCTATTTAGGAGGCAATGTTTATAACTATCGAATAAAGGGAGAATTATTTGAAGAAGACATTAACACGGCTAATACTATTTATTCTATTAATGCAAACACTAACTTCCAATTTACGCCCACTTTTACCGCACAATTGGCCTTCAATTATTTATCAGAAAGAGTGACTGCACAGGGACGAGACTCGGAATTTTATAATCCATCTTTGACTTTAAGGAAATCCTTTATGGATAACAAAATGGCGATTTCCCTCCAATGGATTAATATAGATATGGGCTTATGGAATGCCAATGAACAACGAATTACTACAGGTAGAGATAACTTTTTTACGACTACGAATTATGTCTACGAAGTAGATATCATCCAGTTAAATGTTACTTATCAACTGAATCAACTCTCTAAGAAGGTGAAGTTACCAGAGAGTGAATTTGGGAAGAAGGAGTTTTGATTTTATAATACGAATTCACAAATTTATTGAGTGTAAAACAAAGTAGGGGCCATTCCAATCCAATTGGTCCGATCACTTCCAGTGGTCGGATCAAGCTGGACGTCTCATCCGACCACTGGAAGTGATCGGATGAATTAATTGGCTACCCCAGGATTGTTTTACACTCAAATTTATTGATCTTAAAATAGATTTAAAACTTCGTTCCTATGCACGAAGATAAAGGAAGAAACTCCTTGTCTCTGTGTTTAAGCATAGTAATATAGCAGTTTTGGACTTGAATTTGATACTTGAACCCCATCTGTCTAAGAGGTACGAACGAGTAGGTTTGAACTTTCTTTCTATACTTTCTCTGCAACAATCACATAGGTCGGAAAAGCATAAGATCCCTTATCTATGATTTCTTTAATTTCAAATTGATTCAATTTCAAAAAGAGAACTAACTCGTCTTTTGTGAACGTTCGAATAATAGAATCATCTTTTCCAAGTTCTATCAAATTGTCGACCTCTTTTTTATAATAAGTAGAGATCCAATGGAAATCCATTCCTTGTACTAAATGCTCTGTCCATTTACTTTTTCGAATATAGTGAACTCCCTTATGAACTGCTTCATGCGTGATCTTTTTTCCGCCTGCAATTTCTGGAATAAACCGGCTAGCATCAATAAAATCAAAACAGAATATTCCTCCCTTTTCTAAACTATTAGCTACACTTCTAAAGGTATTGTGGACATCTTTATTGCTACGTAAATAGCTAATCGTTCTGCCTGCCATCACTACGCCTTGAACCTCTTTGTCTATCTTAAAAAATCGCATATCTTCTACTGTAAATTCAGCATTTGGATACTTATTTTTCGCGATGGCGGTCATTTCTTCGCTCATATCTAAGCCAAGATAAGTAAATCCATTTTCTCTAAAATAGGCAGCTAAATTCCCTGTTCCGCTTCCAATTTCTAATAAATTTTCTTTCTGATATTTTTTAAATAGGCTGCTATAGAAGGTATATTCTTTTTGGTAATCAACGAATGTATAATACATAGCTTCATATACTGCTGCTAAATCTTTGTATAATTGCTCCATATTGTACGTTCTTTTGATTATTAATTAAATAGAATTGTTATTTTTCAATAAATAAATACCTAAAATTCCTTTAGTTATTTCTTAAAGAAAAACAAGTCTAATAAAAAAAATGTAATTATCTATATTTATTCCCTACTTCTTTACATTTTATTTTTCCTAGTCAGACCAATTTTTAGCAAACTACTTTCACAAGCTATTGAAAGATCACCTATTGCGTGTTATTCATTTTCCATAAATGGGATTCGAATCGGAGATTTTGTCAATATTTATATATGCGTTAGAATATGTTTTGATTTCCCCTCAAAATACGCACTTATTTAGCTAAGGAATTACGTTGTTATTTTCCCAAAATCTATGCTATTCAATTTTAAAAAGCTTCCTACACTTAGTTTAGGAATGACGAAATAATAAACTACACGGTTATACCTCGCTCTTTTCATCTCTGACCACGCCTGCCTGCGTTCCTTGGCTATGGTATATACATATCTTTTACAAGATGTAGTAAATACGGTGACGAAGCTACGCTCCTTATGAATTTTGTCCTAATACTTTTGCTATAGAC
>JALZWC010000901.1 GCA_023300255.1 Saprospiraceae bacterium
TCAAAGAGTTCTTAGAAGAAAACCAGCCCGCTGACGCAGTCGGGTCTATCTGGCTAGCTAGACAGGCGGGAATTACTTCGCATTATGGCTCCTCTTATTATGTCTCTTTTACTAATTGTATTGGGTATACCTAAATAGCCTTTCCAGCGAATATTGACGGGTTATTTGGCGAAAGTTGAACGATTACACTTCTGCTATGTTTACGCAGAATATTACTGATTAGAAACTAAGTAAGTGGGGCGAATTAATTGAACGGGTATTTTATAAGCATCTTTTTCTGCTATTTTTCATTAAAAAATAATTCCATAGCGTAGGCTATGCAATGATTTTTCAATAAAAACTATCGAAAAAATCTAGCTTCTAAACTTACCCGTTTAATTAACACGCCCCACTTAATGTAATCAGAAAATTAAAATTATTATTTGTTTTGACATGTTTTGTGACAGCCTTGATGTTAGAGAGAAAATACGATTCGTATTTTGGCACATTCATTGGATTATAAAAGTATGGTAAGCGCTAGTGCTTATACAATATCCCACTCAATTGCTATTCTATTTTTTAAAAAACTACTTCCCTCCTTTCGAATATTCTTTTAAGTCTCTACTTCATTAGCGTATAAACCTCCTATAATCCTACATCTTAAAGTAAATCTATTTGGATGCATGACCAGATTGAATTCAATTTTTGTGTACTTTTAAAAAAAAATTAAATTGACTAAATTAACATTCGTTAACACTAATAAAAAAGGAGATGAAGTTTAAATACGTAGTTCTTATTGATGATGATCCTGCAGTAAATTACTATCATAAATATATGATAGAAGCTGCAGATTTTACAGATAATATTCTGGTTGGACAAAGCATAGAAGAAGCTTTAGAAATTTTAATGGAATTTCAAGAAGTAAACGACATAGATCCTAGTCTGGTCGTACTAGACGTGAATATGCCAAGATATAATGGCTTCGAATTTGTAATGAAGTACTATGAGATATTTCAAGAACTTAGAAGAAGAAATGTCATGATTATCTTCTTAACCACTTCTCGTAACCCAAGTGATATTGATAAAGCAAGTCAATTGGATGTAATAAGTGATTATAAGCAAAAGCCGATGACCGAAAGTATGTTAATGGAACTAAAAGATGTAGTCAATAAAGCGATGCTCAATAAATCTTAATAGCTAAGTTTTAACAAGCAGGAAAAATTGCAATTAACATTAAATCATTCGGCAAGTTTATCCAAATCACAAAAGTAGTTGACACTTCTTACTTCTAAGATACGAATAACATCAAGTATAACTAGCTTTGTGTCTTCGTGTCTTCGTGGCAATGTCAACTAACTAGATAAACTTGTCAATCATTCATTTCTTTATCGGAGATGAAAAATAGTTACTATGAGTGTTTTTGAAAAATTATTACCTTCTCCAAAAGAAAAGCAACCAGCTACGAATGAACGAATTTTGCTCATTGAAGATAACCCAGCTGATGCTAGGCTTCTGGAGATATTGTTAGAAGATACAGATTTAGGGGATTATGAAATTGTTACTAAAACGACTTTTGGTGCAGCAAATGAACTGTTGAAACAAGGGGAAAAATTTGAAGTTATCCTATTGGATCTTTACCTGCCAGATAGTAATAAATTTGATGCATTAATACAGTTAAAAACAGATTTTCCTAACTCTAACGTCATTATGATGACGGGGCTAAATGATAAAAATATTGGGTTACAAGCAGTAAAAGCAGGTGCTCAAGATTTCTTAGTTAAAGGGGCCGTTGATTCTGATACTTTAGCGAAAACACTTAGATATGCTATTGAAAGAAATAGAGTCATTCAACGTCTAGAGGAAACACAGCGACACGCTATGTTAACGGAGGTGGAGATGACTAAAAGTCAAAAACGATATAGAGAAATTTTTACTCAATCTAAAGACTCTATTTACATTTCTACCTTAACTGGGGAGTTGGTCGATTTTAACAAGACTACTGAAAATTTATTTGGGCGATCAAGAGATGAATTACAGAGCCTTTCTATTCATGATCTTTTGAATACACCAGAAAGAAAGAATGAATTTCTATTAAAACTAAAGTTAACTCAAACAATAATTGACTATAGAATAGACGTAATTCGACCTGATGGCGAAATTAGAAATTGCCAATTGTCGGCCAATATGTTATCGACAGAAGATTTTACTGGTTACAATTGTATTCTTAGAGATATTACAGAATCTATTCAAGCGGATCAATTAAGAAAAGCTAGAGACTTAGCAGCGAATTCTGCAAAGATGAAAGAGCAATTCATTGCTAGTATTAGCCATGAAATGCGAACACCAATGAATGCGATTCTTGGGATGAGTAATATCTTGGTGCAAACAGAACTAGATACTGAGCAAACCAAGTTAGTCAGTTCTATCAAACAATCTTCTGAAATTCTATTGGGCATCGTAAATGATATTTTGGAGATTTCTTCCATGCAAAACCAAAAGATTAATTTTGTTCCGGAAGACTTCGAATTGAAGGATTTGATGGACAATTTGATGAATGTAATGCAGTATAAGGCACAAGAGAAAGATTTATATTTTCAAGTATTTATAGGAAGTAATATACCAAATACCATTCGTACAGATAAATTACGCCTGAATCAAGTTTTATTGAATTTGGTAGGTAATGCCATTAAGTTTACAGAAGAAGGATATGTGAAAATTTACGTAGATAAATTATCTGATTATGATGGTGGGGTACATTTACAGTTTACAGTAGAAGATTCTGGTATTGGAATTCCTAAAGATAAGGCGGATGCGGTATTTGAATCTTTTACTAGAATTAGAAACAAAGCAAAGCTATATGAAGGTACTGGATTAGGCTTATCTATTTGTAAAAATATAGTAGAGCAGCAAGGTGGAAAAATTGCTTGTATCAGTGACTTAGGACATGGATCAAAGTTTTATTTTGATTTATTAATAGAGATAGGTGATGAGAACAATATCAAACGGACGGAAGATATTGAAGAATTCCAATTTGATGATGAGACTCCATTTAAATTACTATTAGTGGAAGATCATAAGATGAATCAATTGGTGGCTAAAAAAACCTTGCAAAAGAAATTTAAAAATATTAATCTTACTATAGCTGATAACGGTCAGATTGCAGTAGACTTTTTAAAAGAAAAGACTTTTGATTTAATATTAATGGATATTCAAATGCCAATAATGGATGGATATGAAGCAACGGCTCATATTCGGAATAACATGCCTCCAGAAGTAGCTAATCTGCCTATTTTAGCTATGACTGCTCATGCTCACATCGCAAAAGATGAAAGCTATAAAGAGCATGGGATGGACGATTTCGTTTTAAAACCATTTAGGCCAGAAGAATTATTTTCTAAGATTA
>JALZWC010000902.1 GCA_023300255.1 Saprospiraceae bacterium
ATAATGATCGGAGAAAAAGGTGCAGATATGATTTTGATGGATGCTCAATTAGAAGGGATACAAGAAATTCAAAAAGAAGATTTATTAACAGACTTAAATACTTTGAAACTTACGGACAAACCACCTATCAAAATCAGACGTGACGGAAAGGAAGAAAGTAATATATAGATCTACAAGTCTATACAAAACCCAAATATAATTCAAATTCTTTTACCACGGATTCACGGATAAGGCTGCTACTTATAATCCGTAAATCCGTGGTAAAAAATGCTAATTCAATCTCAATTATTTTAATTACTTCTCAAGAAATCCACTATTTACATCCCTTAAATCATAACTTTTTAGAAAAAATATATGTCATCAAATATCCATCCTAATACGCCAATTATAATAGGTGTCGGTCAAATAACAGAACCCGTTCCAGAAAATTTACAGGAAGCTTCCTCGCATGTGGACATTGCCGCTAAAGCATCTGCTATTGCTTTAGCAGATGCTCAAAATGCCTCTTTGTCCCAGCACATAGACGTAATAGCAACTGTTCGATTTTTCACAGATTCGCACCCTACGTTTAGATCTCCTTTTGGTGGTTCTAATAATGTACCCCGATCTATAGCTAAAAGAATAAATGCTAATCCCAAACAAGCAATTTATGATTGTGTAGGTGGAGATGCGCCACAAAAATTAGTCGCAGAATTTGCAGAAAAATTAGCGAATGGATCTTGTGAAGTAGTCTTATTGACAGGTGGCGAAGCGATGGCAAATACAAAAGCTGCTCAAAAACAAAAAATCACTTTAGACTGGAACGAGCAAATAGAAGGATCATTAGAAGATCGAGGCATTAGTTCGGGTCGATTAATTACAGGCACAGAATTCGTCCACCAAGTAGTATTGCCGATGCAGTATTATGGCTTAATGGAAAACGCTCGAAGAGCAGATTTGAAGCAAGATTTGGCAAGCTACTCCAAAGAGATGGGGGAAGAATTTAGTCAACTTACAAAAATAGCCGCTAATAATCCACATGCTGTTGATCGGACAGAATATACTGCGGAAGAATTAATCACTCCCGCTAAAGACAATCCATTAATCATTGCGCCTTATACCAAAAGATTGATAGCGAAAGACAGGGTCAATCAAGGTGCCGCTATTCTACTAACGACTGTAGGTAAAGCAACTGAACTAGGGATCGACCAAGACAAATGGATATTTTTGCATAGCTATACAGATGTAAAAGACCGAGTCTTATTAGAACGAAATCAGCTAGGCCACTCTAAAGCAATGGAAGAATCTTTGCATGGCGCATTAGCTGCTATTGATAAAAAACAAACAGACATCAAACACTTTGACATATATAGTTGCTTTCCAATTGTAGTCAGTGAATGTCGATCTATTTTAGGGATAGACAAAAAAGATTCCCGCCCACTATCTCAAACAGGAGGACTCCCCTACTTCGGTGGGCCTGGTAATAATTATTCTATGCATGGCATTGCTTCTCTTGTAGAAACGCTTCGTCAAGATAGAGGTAGTTTTGGATTGGCCTATGCCAATGGTGGTTGGATGTCAAAACATGCAGTTGGTATTTATTCTACAACGCCTACTACAGATGAATGGACAGTACAGGACTCTGCTAAATTACAAAAAGAGGTAGATTCAGATACTAAATTCACAGTCGATCCATTCCCTAATGGACCTGCTATTTTAGAAACCTATACGGCACATTATTTCAAGGGCTTCCCAGTTAAAGCAATTGTTGTTGGTCGATTGAAACATAACAATAAAAGATTCTATGCGTCCACGCCTATGGCAGATAGCAATACTGTTCAAGAGTTAGTAAAGGGAACTGCCTTAGGACAAACAATTTATGTAGAAGCAGATCCTAAAGGAAATCGGTTTTCGTTTAGTCAAGAAGGATTAGCCAAATTCAGACCTAAAGTAGTCACAACCTTTAAAGAAAGTTATAAATTTTGCACGGTTGAACGAGATGGTTGGATTCTTAAAGTAACGATTAATCGACCGGAAGTTAGGAATGCCTTGCATCCACCAGCCAATGAAGAATTAGAAGGCGTATTCAATGCATTTGAAAAGGACCCTAGTTTAAGAGTAGCGATATTGACAGGCATAGGTAAGGACTCTTTTTCTGCGGGAAATGATTTGAAATACATGGCTTCCAGAAATCCTATGTACGTCCCTAAAACTGGCTTTGCAGGTTTAACTAGTCGGACCAATCGAGTTAAACCAGTTATCGCAGCAGTCAATGGAATGGCATTAGGTGGCGGATTAGAAATAGCTTTAGCGACGGACATAATTGTTGCGGCGGATCATGCCTTATTCGGATTGCCAGAAGTAAGGGTCGGTCTATTTGCAGGCACAGGTGGGATTCAAAGAATCACTAGACAGATCGGTTTAAAAGCAGCGATGGAAATACTACTAACAGGGCAGCCAGTCGATTGTACCAAAGCTTTAGAATTAGGTTTAATCAACTATGCAGTGCCTGCTGATCAGTTGATGCAAAAAGCAGAAGCGATTGCCCATTCAATTAGTCAGGCTTCGCCAGTAGCGATTCAAAGCACCTTGCAATTATATAATGAAACAAAGGGTTATGCCAATGTAGACGATGCCGTTACTGCACCACATGAGGTATTTGATAATCTATTGAATAGTGATGATTTTTTTGAAGGTTCGAAAGCTTTTTCCGAAAAGCGAAAACCTAAATGGACTTTAAAGTAATTGATTTTTTTAATAGTTTTACTTTTACTATAAAACGAAAAAATGTATCAAAAAGACTTATTCAAAAACAAAGTAGTTCTAGTTACAGGTGGACGAAGCGGTATCGGATATGGCATCGCTAAACAATTTTTACAACTAGGTGCGAAAGTTATGATTTGCTCTAGAAAAGAAGAACCATTGAAAGTCGCAGCAGAAGAATTATCTGCTTTCGGTGAATGTGCCTACCATCCTTGCGACATTAGAAAACCAGAAGATATACTAGCTCTAGCCGAAAAAATAAACAGCGTCTTTGGAAAACTAGATATACTAATCAACAATGCAGGCGGACAATTCCCTGCCCCTGCGGAAATGATTAGCGAGAAAGGTTGGGCTGCCGTTATTAATAATAATTTGAATGGCACTTTCTATGTGACGCTACAAATGTTTAAGTCTTTTTTCGAGGCACAAAATAGCGGAGTAATCGTTAATATTACTGCCAATGTATATAGAGGTTTCCCAGGTATGGCCCATACGGGTGCTGCGCGTGCAGGCGTCGAAAATTTGACTAAAACACTCGCTCAAGAATGGGCTTCCTTTGGTGTAAGAATAAATGCTATTGCACCTGGCACCATTCAATCATCAGGCTTAGACACTTATTCTCCAGAAATTCAAGAACAATTTGAAGAAGACCGTAAAGAAAACTTGATGGGTCGCTTCGGAACAGTAGAAGATGTTGCTAATGCAGTCATGTTTTATGCAGGACCTATGTCCTCTTATATTAGCGGCACTTGTTTATATGTAGATGGTTGTCAGCATTTAAGAAATGATAGCATGACGCTTTTGTATACAATGAGAGAAGCTATTACTAAGGAACAAAAGTCATAAGTAATATGAAAAATTGGGCAGGAAATATAACATGGAATCCTTCAGAAATAGCTTATCCGACTTCTGAAGAAGAGA
>JALZWC010000903.1 GCA_023300255.1 Saprospiraceae bacterium
CACCATCCGACGACGTAGTCATCGGACGGTTAAAATCAACTCATAAAATATCTTTCACAACAATCTCCTTATTTTGAAAGTTCACCACCTCCCCAACCTGCTTATTCAATAAAATTTTTCCAATTGGAGAAATTACAGAGATTGCATAGATTTTTTTTCCTTCCACTACTACTTTTCCTAAACCAATAGCTATAAAATAATTACCCTGATTCGTAATGACCAAGGCGCCTGATTGTACTTGTTCGAAAGTTTTTTCTAAATCTATTTGTTGGAGTTCTTTTTTTAAAAGAATCGCCTTTCCCATTTGTATTTCATTTCGTTGTTGTTCTGCTTGCATCATGGCCCTGCCTGTCTCATGCTTATCCCCAGCAGTACTTTTAGTTTGATTGTCTCTCCCTTCAATAGTAGCATTTAAGGAATTGTTAGCAACATCAATTTTTTCTTGCACGATATCCACCAGCTTTTGATAGACTGTTTTTTTCAGATCTTTATTGGTCATTTTTATATTTTAGAAATAAGATCATTACCTGTTAGAAAGATTACCTTGTCAACATCATACCTCTGACATCTGACAGTTCCGTTAGCGTATGCTAACTAGAACGGTCTGACATCTGACTTCTTAAATCAAACGATAGCTTTTAAAAAAAAATAAAGAACAGAAGGACATAACAAACAGCCCAGGCCCGTATAAAAAGTAGCAGTCAACGCCCCATAAGGTACTAACTTAGGATCAGTTGCTGCAAGGCCAGCAGCGACCCCGCTAGTCGTACCAATCAAGCCTCCAAAAACTACGGCAGAATGTGGATTGTCTAATTGAATACTTGGTGCAATTAAAGGCGTAACGATGGTCACAAATATCGTTTTAATAACGCCCGCAGCTATGCTGATAGCAATGACATCTGAACTAGCACCAATTGCGGAACCTGTTACGGGACCAACTATATAAGTGCATGCTCCTGCCCCGATGGTGGCTAAGCTAACCGCATCCGTATAGCCCATCGCATAAGCAATAGCGACTCCCATAAAGAAGGTAACGAAAATACCCACTAGTAAAGCCACCATCCCCGCTAAACCAGCTTGTTTTATTTTATTGAGGTCTGCCCCCATAGCTGTAGCTACTACCGTAAAGTCCCGAAGCATGGAACCACCTAACAAGGCTAAGCCACTAAATAAAGGAATATCAGACAAGCCTTTTTTTCCTCCAAATGTTGCTAAGAACAGCCCTGTAAAGATCGCTATAGCGACCCCCGGTATTTTATTTCGAAATACATGCTTGGCTACTAAAGAGGACAAAAACATTATAATGCCTACTAGTAGAAACGCAAATAATAATCCGTTTTTAGAAATGACTTTTTCTATAATTTCCATTTATTTTTTTCCAATTTTAGCGATGATAGGAACTAATAAAAAACAGACAGCAGTCGCAACGATTCCAACAATGATGGCAATCGACCCGCCCGACATGGCGGCGTTGACATTTTGGGTAGCTGCCATTGCGACAATTACAGGTAGATACATTTTACTCCAAAACAAAATGCCTTGTTTTGATTCTCCTTTGACCCAATTTTTGTCTTTGAGGTATAGGTTGATGGACATTAATAAAACCATGGCAAATCCTACGCCGCCTACATCTCCATTCACGCCTAGTAAGACGCCTAAGAGCGTACCCATTAATTTTCCAACTAAAAAACAGAAAGCTAGTAATGCTACGCCGTATATTGTCATTCTTTTTTCTTTTCTCTTATTATAATCTAAAGAGGATCAATTACAGAAAATAACGAAGCTAGATATACGTTCTTTTTTCATTGAAAAAAAAGAACCAAAATTTCTAGTCCAAAAAACTCCCTCCGGTCAAACAGTTTTGGACTAGCTAACCCGCCGAGTTGTTGACGATGAGATGTTGACAACTATAGTTTTAAATTAGATTTTTATATCCTGTTTGCAGTATCGTTAAATAGCGAGAATAAAGTAGACTATCATGAAATCTTAAAATTTAATTGTCAATATCTTACTACTTCATACCTCATACCTCATACTTATTACCTCACTAACTAAACATTTTCTGCAAAGCTTTCTTAGTCACCTTTCCCATCACATTCCGAGGCAAATCCTCTTGAAAAATATATTGTCTAGGTATTTGATAACTCGGTAATTTATCTCGAAGCCAAATTTGAAGCGCAGGAATATCAATCGCACTAGCAGCATCTTTAAGTATCAGACTAGCAGCAACTATTTCTCCCCATTCTTCATCGGGTATACCGACTACACCACAGTCTTTAATTTGTGGATGCGTTCGCAACACTTCTTCTATTTCTAGAGCAGAAATTTTATAGCCACCCGATTTGATAATGTCTACAGAGTTTCTTCCTAATATTCTATAGTAGCCATTAGCGAGTAAAGCTACATCGCCCGTTTTTAGCCAACCATCTGTTGTAAAGGTCTTTTGAGTAGCTTCTGGTCGACCCCAATATTCTTGAAAGACATTAGGCCCTTTTACTTGTATCTCTCCAGTTTGACCATCGGCTACCACTTGGTCTGCTTCGTCTGCTATTCTAATTTGAACGCCAGAAAGTGGTTTGCCAATATGTCCAGGTCGACGTTCTTCGTTATATGGATTACTAATTGCCATGCCCATTTCCGTCATCCCATATCTTTCTAATAAGGTCTGTCCACTAATCGTTCGCCAGGTTTCTAAAACACTAATCGGCAATGCCGCAGAGCCAGAAACCATCAAACGAAATTTGGTTAAAGCAGCGGAAATTTCTTTTTGTTTATCGAGTGGATAGTTATTGTACTGCGTAATTAATTTATAATAAATAGTTGGAACGGCCATGAATAGATTAACAGCTCCTCCTTTTAAAACATCAAATACTTTTTCTGCATTAAACTTTGGCAAAAAGGTACAACAAGCTCCAGACCATAAGGCACAAGAAAGAATATTTATAATTCCATGTACATGATGTAATGGTAGAATATTCAAGATGTGATCCTCTTTTGACCACTCCCAAGAAGTCACCAAAGAAGTAATTTGTGCTTCAATATTTTGATGTCTACTAACCACTCCTTTTGGAGAACCAGTAGTGCCACTAGTATATAAGATCATCGCTCGGCGGTCCATCGCTATATCTGGTAATTTGCAGGAATTAGATTTAATTGCTCCACTATCAATAAAACGAATATCTTTTCTTTCTTTTAAGGGGGCTAGTAACTCTTCATATTCTTTTGAGCAGATGACCACCGTTGCTTTGGTATCATTAATCACATACTCAATTGACTTATAGGGATGCTTGGTACATAGTGGTACAGCAATCCCTCCTGCTCGCCAAATTCCCCATTGTAATTGGACATATTCATAACTTGGAGTAATTAAAAAAGCGATTCGTTCTTCCTGTAAATCTGCGCTGCCGTTTAATAGGGTAGCAGCTACAGATTCTGAATCTTGTAATAATTGCTGATAGGTATAGCTTTGATTGTTGGAACGAATTGCTATTCGTTCTAGATATTTGTTTGCGTTTTGTATTAATTGTATCATGTGTAATCTTTTAATGTGCCAATAAGTATACCTGGACCAAATAGTATTTATAAAGCAGCTCTAAGTAGTGTGACAACGCTACTACTTATTTAATTTTTAGATTCCTTTTCTTTCTCGGCATTCACCATATTTCGTACATCTTCCAATAATTGTTTGGCATCATAAACAATTCCATCTTTAATAGTATAAAGAATACCTTTACTGCGTTCCATTTTGCCAGTTTCCCAATTGGTCCGCAAATGTCCAGTTCCATATAGTATTTTAAAATTAGCTAATGGATTTTCATCAACGATCACCAAATCTGCTTTTTTGCCTAATTGTACCGTACCAATATCAGCATCCAAACCAAGTAATTCTGCTCCATTAAGTGTAGCAGCTTTTAACACTTCTAAAGGGTGGAAACCAGCTTCCTGTAACATTTCTAATTCTCGAATATAAGAAAAGCCAAATAATTTATAAATAAAACCAGAGTCTGACCCCACGGTAACTCGCCCTCCGGCATTCTTAAAATCATTAATAAATTCCATCCACCGCTGATAATTTTTCTTCCAAGCAATTTCGTCTGATGTCGTCCAATCAAAATGGTAAGAACCATGAATTATTTTATTGGGTCGAAAAGCACGAGTCATATAAGGCATCGTATATTGTTCATGCCACTCGACGTGTCGGGCGCGCATCACATCTCGATTGGCTTCATAGGCGGTAAAGGTTGGGTCAATCGTGAAATCAAGTGCCACTAACTCCTCAATGGTCTCGCGCCATTTTTTTGACTCGGGACCAGCCGCTTGTAACCACAATCTACCAGCTTGAGCAAAACGGTCTTGCTCATTATGGTATTTATAATCAGCTGGATAATCTTGGATACGTTGATTTTCAAACATGGCTTCTGGTAAGCCATACCAATGTTCCATACTCGTCAATCCCCAACGAGCACTTGTCAATACATTTATTCTAGTCACCGAAGTTTGAGAATGATGGAAGGCTGTTCTCATTCCTAAACGGTTGGCTTCTTTAATAGCGATTTCTATTATTTTGGGCGAACCACCTAAAAATTTCAAACCATCTGCTCCTTTTTTGTGAACTGCTTGTATCCATTGTTTTGCCTTTTCTGGAGTTTCTATTCTATCAGGAAAAATAGGATGTACCAAAATTCTAGGGGACACAATTTCTCCTTTTTCACTTTTGTTTTTATGATCTAATGTCCAATTTAAGCCCATCAATGCGCCAACTTCTCTGACGGTTGTTATCCCATGTGCCAGCCATAATTTGAGGACATATTCTGGGTCTGTCAATTTACCTGCTAAACCATGAGTAGGTGTACCTAGATGAGTATGCGCATCAATAAATCCAGGTAGAACATATTTTCCAGTAGCATCAATTACTTTGAAATCACTTCCATATTCTTTTCCATCATCATGCATCGTACTAGTTGCATTTGCTCCTACCATATTGACGATTCGATCCTTTTCGATAATAATATCCATTGGTCCTTGTGTAGGTGCGCCTGTACCATCTAATACATAAGCATTTTTAATGACCAATTTTGTGAATGGACCTTCCCCATCCTCGCCTCTAGCTGGTGCATTGGTGGGGGGGGCAATACCCAAATCAAGTACAGTAGTGATAATCTCTTCCCCTGGCTCTATTGTTTGGGCGATTAAAGTATTGTCTAGTAGTAAAAAAAGACCAATAAAGAGCGCGTATATTTTAAAATAATTCATCATTTTAATGTGTTAGGAATGAGGGATTAATAA
>JALZWC010000904.1 GCA_023300255.1 Saprospiraceae bacterium
TCAGTCAAAGTATCAACAATTATCCTTCATTAAAGCAAAAACTAAGAACAAAATAAGCTACCCTAAATTACGAACTTATTCCATACACATTCCTAAGTGCTTGGATAAAAATAAAGGACACAATAGAATTTTTTTTAACCACATAGGTACATAGGGCACATAGAGAATAAAACCTATGTGACCTATGTACCTATGTGGTTAAAATATTACGTTTAATTTTTGAACTTGAGTTTGCTACTTGAGCTTTATCTTTCAGTACTCCGTTTACCACTCCAACACAATCTTCCCGAAATGCTGTCCACTAGCTTGATACTTAAAGGCCTCTCCTAATTGATCGAAGCCAAAACTCTTATCAATGATTGGTTGAATCCCACTAGTATTAATAGCAGCGACCATTTTTTCTTGCATGACTCTACTCCCTACTGCGATTCCAATTAAACGGATATGCTTAAAGAAAAGCTTGGGAAAAGTAATTTCTCCTTTTCGACCGCCACTCAAAATACCAATAGAAGAAACATGTCCACCAATTTTTACAGCTTCAATAGATTGTTTCATGGTACTTCCGCCACCTACATCTAGAACATGATCGACTCCTCCGCCAGCTAATTTAAAAATTGTTTTTCCCCAACGTTCATCTTCTTTATAATTCACGACACTTTTTACTCCCATATCTTTCAATCGTTTGGCCTTTTCTTCAGAAGAAGTAGTGGCAAAGACTCTCGCACCTGCCGCTTTAGCAAACTGTAATCCAAAGATAGACATACCTCCAGTCCCTTCAATTAACACACTATCTCCTGCTTGCAAACCACCTTCTACCATTAAACCTCTCCATGCAGTAGCCGCTGCACAAGGTAGGGTAGCTGCTTGTGCGTAAGAATAACCATTAGGAATAGTAGTGACCGCCTCTGCTGAAAGACAACTTTGTTCTGTTATAAATCCATCTACTGTCTCACCATTTACAAACATAGTTTTTGGCAAGTCAGGTCGGCCTTCTATCCAGTTAGGAAAAAATAAAGACATGACCTTATCTCCTGCTTTCCATTTTGTAACGCCTTCACCTACCCCAATCACTTCTCCTGCTCCATCCGACATAGGTATTCTACCATCAGGTACGGGTATTCCGCCTACGCCTACTAGAAAATCATGATAATTTAAAGAGGTGGCATGCCATTGGACTAATATTTCTCCTGCTTTGGGTGTTGGTGCTTCTTTTTCAATAACTACTAAATTTTCAAAGCCTCCAGGTTGTTTTACTACTACGGATTTCATTTCTATGGTGTTAAATATGATTATTTCATTTCTAAATAAAACAAATATAGTAAATTTAATTAGAGTCTTTTTTTAGTATGATTTAAATCAGAATAAAAAAGATGTCTAAGATTGTTGCAGAAAAAAACTACGGAGTAGTTGAAGATGAATAACCTCGGATGCAATCCGAGGATTTTCGATGTCAAGATCTAACAACTACGGAGTAGTTGAACAAGACGTTTGACTCCTTTCATGTTCAACTACTCCGTAGTTGCCAGATGTGAGTACCTCTGGTTCCCTCAGATTTTATCCGAGGTTATTCGTGTTCAACCACTCCGTGGTTAGTTACTTATTCCCTATCTTCCAATAATAAAATTAGTCTCCTTCTCTCGCATACCAGACATCATCCGCAACATATCCCCTGCGGTAATAGACATAGGCTTTCCACGCTTAGCGCCCATTCCTTCTTGTAATAACGATTTTTCGATCCCCACCATACGCCCTGCAATGATAGAGTGAATATGCATATCCTCTAAGTAGTACGTTCGGAATAATTCCATCTTATCCATTATTGTTTCAGATAGGGAATCTTGTTTTGCTTTTATCGCATTAAAGAGTTTTACTTTTGTTTTTCTCCATTGGACATATTCAAAATTTTGAGTGCCAGAAAAGCCATTAGGTAAATTAGCTTCTTTGTTGGCTCTACTCATGTCAGGTCGAATAACATTTTTATAAACAGTAGAGGTAAAGCTATTCCCAAATTCCATACAAGCAGCCGTAGCTCTAAATAAATGTGCTCCTTTATCTAACCAGTCTGCAATAATATCATCCGCTGCTTTTTGTTCAATACCTTCAATGGCTTGTTCAAAACAATAACCTGAGAAAACCATAAAAATAGCGAATCCGTGATGAGCCAGTTTCCATCTATATAAGGCCCGATGTTCATTATCTTTAGGAGCTACTTCCACAATTTTAGCTGCTGGAAAATCCATTGGAGTAGGCGTGCGATTGGTTAATAGAATGGAATTTGCAGCTTCCCATGCTTTTAAAATGTAAGCAATCTCTCCTCTAGACATGGACGTATATTGAAACTCATTTATCAATTCTGCACTAGTATCAAGATACTGTTGTATGAACTGGCCATAGGTCATATCCTGAACTCGATTTACTTCAAAGTATTTATCATAAATATCAAATTTATTGCTGAGCTCTTTTTCTCTAACTTGCCCTGTATCGAAAGGAATAGTTGGATTAATCAGTGTAGCTAAAGCAGCAGAGAATTGCTTAAAAGCATCTAGTACCTCTGTCAAGACATAGGTTTCTCCTAGTAATATATTAATCTGATTTTTAACACGACTATTAAAAAAATTTACTTTTGCTATTTGATTATCATATTTATTAACTAGTTCTTTTATACTGGAGTGATCGGGTAGAAAGCATGGATTCATGATGATATTATTTAGGTTGATTTTATGAATATAGGCCCGTCAGTTTGAAAATTGGTAAAACACTAGAGGATATTCCTTGTCCAAATCTAATCATCGGATGGCTGGCGCCGTCCGATGATTAGGTTTGCCGCATTACCTCTTTTCTAACTGACGATATATAGCTAATTACTGGATTGCTTATCAAATAATTAATACCCAACAAAGATACAGTTTACTACTATTTTTATGTTAAATAAGTTTTTTTAAGAAAGATATTTTTTATAAATGTATTTTATAAGAATAAAATTACTTTTAGCGTAAGAATACCTCTACTTTTAAGAAAAATATTACCTATATATAAAGAACTTCATATGCTAGACCCAACTGACTTAAAGATCCTAGAGTTATTACAGCAAAATGCTCGCCTAACTATTAAAGAAATCGCGGCTCAGCTAAACTTATCCACCACACCTATTTTTGATAGGATGAAGCGAATGGAAAAAGACAAGGTGATTGATCGATACGTGGCTTTGGTGGATCCTGCCAAGGTTGGAAAAACACTGTTTGCATTTGTCCACATTTCTTTAAAAGAGCATGCTCGACCTCAGGTAGAGGAATTTGTGGAGCAAGTGATTAAATTCCAAGAAGTCTTGGAATGTTACCATGTTACTGGAGACGCGGATTTTGTTTTAAAAGTAGTACTTGCTAGTATAGAAGCGTATAATCAATTTGTATTAGACAAACTCTCCATGGTGAGTAATATTGGAAAAGTGGAATCGAGGTTTTGTTTATCGGTAAGGAAATATTCTACAGAGATACCTTTATAATTTAGAAGTCAGAACGCTATGCTGTCAGAAGTCAGATCGCTTCGCTGTCAGACGTGTTATGCGTTCTATATGGTCAACACCATATATCTGACATCTGACAGTTCCATTAGCGTAAAGCTAATAGGAACGATCTGACCTCTGACTTCTTTAATGACCTGTAAGGACGATCTGACCTCTGACTTCAAAAAAAACTATATCTCAAAATGTTCTGGCTTTTCCAGTATATCCCAAGTGTGGTCTCCTAATAATTTCACGGTAGCCTTAAAATCAAAAGGTTGTTTCTTTTTTCCCCAATCATTTGGGCCAATCATGGAAAGGACAAATTCTTCGGTTTCTCTTTGATAAAGATGATAGGTCTTACCTATTAATGGTTTAAAACCCATATCAGCTGCATAAATACTTTCAGAAATTTCTACGCGATCTTTGATGCCCTTTGCTTGTTCCGCAAGTAGATTAATCTGCGCTCGTATTTGATCTAGCTGCATTTCTGTTTGCTCATACATCGCAGTAACAGCCAGTCCCTTTACCTTACCTTTATCAATAGGTTTAATGACTGCACCACCAACCGTATGTGCATATGGTAATAAATGTGGGTTTTCCGCTACTTTATCAATGTCTATCGGATTGATAAACTCTTCTTGCTTTTCTTTTGACATATTCTTTTTATTAACATTTCACTTCTTAACAAACTAAGTTGAAAATTGTTACGAAAAAAAATAATATTAGCTACATCTAGTCACCCTATTTTTTAAATCTGGAACTGCTTCTAGGAAAATTTGTTAAAATCCTCTACTTTTTCAGTACATTTAACTTTTGAATTCCGATTGGTAAAAGATAAAATACCTTATGATTAATTGTAGATCGAAAAATATAGATGGGGCCGAAATAGCCTGGTTTGCCCCTTTATGTAATGGGGATGATGAATACTTAAGTAGACATGATCTTCGATATAAGAGTGATTGGAGTAATACCTCTAATGTAGCGATGACTGCAGATCGACTAGGATATAGAAATATATTATGTCCTTCTTCTTATCAAGTCGGACAAGATACCATGACTTTTGCTTCTGCAATAGCTCCTTTAACGCAACAAATGAATTTGTTGACAGCTATCAGATGTGGGGAAGTACACCCGCCGATGTTAGGTAGAGCGATAGCTACCTTAGATCATTTATTGAAAGGACGTTTAACTATTAATATTATCTCTTCGAATTTACCAGGAATGGATTTAAGTTCAGCCGATAGATATCAGCGATCTAGAGAAGTCATTGAAATTCTAAAACAAGGTTGGACACAAGACTATATTGACTTTAAGGGGCAGTTTTATAATATTCAACTGGATACGACTGCACCAGTAAAAACCTATCAGCAAAACGGGGGACCTTTACTCTATTTTGGAGGTTATTCTCCGCCAGGTGTAGATCTTTGTGCAGAGCATTGTGATGTTTATTTAATGTGGCCTGAAACGGAAGATCGTATTCAAAGTCTAATGGAAAATATGAGTGCTAAGGCAGCAAACTATGGAAGAACAGTAGATTTTGGATTACGAGTACATGTTATTGTAAGAGAAACAGAGTCGGCCGCAAGAGCAGCAGCTCAAAAATTAATGGCATTTGTAGATGATGAGAGAGGAGCGGAAATACGAATGAGGGCATTAGATGGAAAATCTTATGGCGTTTCCCTACAGTCTGCTTTAAGAGATTTATCGGACAAAGAAGGTTTTGTAGAAGATAACTTGTGGACAGGTATTGGTAGGGCAAGGTCGGGTTGCGGTGCCGCTATTGTTGGTAATCCTGACCAAGTGCTGAAAAAGATTCGACGATATATGGACATGGGGATCCGAGCTTTTATTTTTTCAGGCTATCCACATTTAGATGAGTGCAAATTATTCGGCAAATATGTACTACCTCAAATTAAAACTATTTCTATGCCTATTGTACAGAATAGACATCCTAAGGAAATGCCTTTATCTCCATTAGGAGCTGGGAAACGTATGTAATAGAAAGTGTAGAACTACATTTTCCTTTTGTCAATTTATTGTTTTTTTATTCCCTAAACAAAAAAAGCCCCTTTAAGATATCTTTCAATACCAAAGGAGCTTAAAAAGTGTATAAATTACTTCTTTTAAAACTTTTGTAGAAAAGTTTAATTTGGTTTCTTTAACAAAGAAAATTTAACCAACGACAGAATAAATATTACTAGTTAAGATTACTTATCTTGAGGCAAGTTAAATTTAAATGGTTAATTAGACTTTATTCCATTTTTGAGTAGGCACTCTATTTATAGGCTGCCTGCACGAAAAATTTTGGAATAAATACTATTGGAGATAGAGAGAATCGACAAATATAAATTACTTAACAAAATAACGACAATTATCCTTTAGGTAAAAGCGGTTAAGAACCTATATTTACTACGTTGTAAACAGTATTTTTATAGGTTTTAGGTAGACTAAAGAGAGATTTAGCTATTTAAACAACCTAAAAGTGGGTGTAATCTGCTTTATTAATTTTTAAAGATTATTGAGGAGTAAACCTTTTTTAGCCGCATAATTGGTGAGTGCAGCAGCATTATGTAGATCTAATTTTTCCATAATATTTCTACGATGCGTATCAACTGTTCGGTGACTTATAGAGAGCCGTTTCCCTATTTTCAAATTGGTAAGCCCTAAAGATACTAACTTAATTACCTCAATCTCTCGCTTCGTTAATGGAGTATCTTTTTGTTTTTGATTACTGGTGTTGACGTAGGTGATCAGTTTTTTGGAGGCTTCTTCGCTTAGATAAGTATCCCCAGTAGATACAGTTATAATTGCTCTAATTAATTCTTCCATTTTACAGGACTTTAATATATACCCTTTTGCTCCTTTGCTAAGCATTTGGTGGATATATTCTTCATTGCTATGCATGGAGAAGACTAATACATGTACCAAAGGAAACTGGTCTCTTACGGAGGTTATTATCTCCAGACCAGAAATCACAGGCATATCTATATCTAATAGGAGAACTTGGGTTTGTGTTAACCCTAATTTATGTAGTAATTCACTACCATCAGATGCTTCTCCGACTACCTCCATAGAGGCTTCTTTTTCTAATAATGCTTTAATACCATCTCGGAATATAGGATGATCATCTGCTAAGAATAGTTTTAATTTTTGTTTTTCCATTGTAAACATGCTCTTTTTTCATTTTATCACGATAAGTAAAAGAAAATAAATAATCTAGATCTAGATTATAGCATTTCATCCGATGTGGGTTCTCGTGCTATGCACACTTTTCTTGTAATTATACATAAATTATATGGTATAGGCAGTCTCTTATGTAATTACTTTTAAATAGATGCCTATGCTGGCAAAGCCAGTAACGAGAAGGTTTAGCTATTATCTACAGACAGGGCCGAGGCGATGCCCCTTTGAAAGGAGAAAAGAGCATCGCTCTGACCCTGTCTGTAGAAAAAAAATTATCATTAGCTACAAGGAGCGTAGCTTTTGCCTAGCGGCCCGACAGGTTCGACCCTGTAAAAAATAGGGTTAAAATTGTTTACTATCTTTTTGCGGTCAATCATACTACTATACATAAGAAAAGAGCAGAGAATATAGAGCAGAGAATAGAGATAAATTTCGCTTAAAAAATGACCAAATTTCGTTGTTTGTAAACGAAATCTGTCTCTACTCTCTACTCTCTATTCTCTG
>JALZWC010000905.1 GCA_023300255.1 Saprospiraceae bacterium
ACTATAACATTTTGAGATAAGCTATCATATCCTATATAGGTAGACAGC
This sequence comes from Saprospiraceae bacterium, assembly GCA_023300255.1. Lineage (GTDB taxonomy): Bacteria > Bacteroidota > Bacteroidia > Chitinophagales > Saprospiraceae > JAFMDF01. Next base: position 49 of record JALZWC010000905.1, read on the forward strand.
AATTCATATTCTCCAACGGGAATATTAGTCAAGGTAAAAAACCCGTCTAAATCAGTAGTCGTTCCTACTGTTGTACCAACCAATTGGATCGTCCCATATAGCACGGGTTCCCCTGTTTCTTTGTCGAATACATTTCCTCTAACCGTCCCTGTTTGAGCAAGTAATTGGACACTCAATAGGCATAAAAGAATAAGTTGTAAAACACGTAATAGCATATATTTCTATAAATAGTAAGTAGACAAAATAAAGAACACAATTAGAATTTATCTAAACACATAGGCACATAGTACACATAGCCTATGTGTACTATGTGCCTATATGTTTAGGTCTTACGTTTAATTGTGTCCAAGTACTTAGTTAATTTTAATTTAACCACATAAGTGCTAGGTCATACTAGTATGACATACATTATGTGACCTATGTATTTATGTGGTAATTATATTCCCAGATTACACATCAGCAAAAGCAAGCACCTCCGAATGAGCATCTAAAAAGCTTCCCCAGTTCACCATTTTCTCCAAGCCATAATGATCGAGTCGATTGTGATAATAGTAGACCAATTTGAAAGACTCACTAATTACATTTCCAGCTTTATTATATTTCAAAGGTTGTTGCGCATGAAATGCACCAAGTAGTCTAATGCCTTCTTTGACTAGTTTTTCCGTTTCCCAATTAATTTCATCGGACAGTCTAATATTCCCTTCTTCTGCTAATTTTTTTAATTGCACGACTAGACTAGCCATCGCATCTTCTACCATCTTGATCGGGTATTCAAAATCCTCTGCTGGTAAGCGTAACAAAGCATAGATATCTAAATCTGCGTTTTGTTTCTTTAATAAATTAAATACGGTAAAGGCAATAGCATGACTGCACAATACCACATTATCTTTATGGAAGCGTTCGATAATACGTTCCCCTAAAATTTTGGTATATTCTCGTTCTCGTTGTGAGTTTTTTGCGACTATCCCATCCGTTAAAAAATAATCTTTTATATCCAACTCTCTATTAAATTGGTCATAGCTCCTACCCTCCTCATCTACAAAATTACCAAGTACATCTAAAGGTTTACCAAGTGTTAATCTAATCTCTGAACTTTGAGAAAAATAGTTCCAAGCAAATTTTAAAGCACGGCGTATACTATAAGAACCATCTTTCGTTTTATGATAATGTTCCTTACCCGTTCTACGCAAATGTTCATCTATTAAGTAAGGTGCTTCTAAAACGAAATGGTAACCAATAATAACTGGTACAATAAATACTTTTCCAGCTATCCCTTTTTCAGATATAGCTCGTTGCGCTTCTACTGCGGTACCTAATAAACCCATCTTCACCTTTTGTTCTAACTCTCCAGAACGAGATCGAGTACCACCTGCATATATAAGATTATTCACCCCACTCTCTATAGATAATTTGGAAACCATTTTGAGCGTCTCCAAGTAAATGGCATTTTTCTTTCTTCTATCCACTCTGTAACAACCTAGCCGATTCATAAAATAAGCGGTATAGCCGGTATTATATAGATTCAATCCTGCGGCAAAAGAAGGAAAAGGAATCCCAGCAATCTGATCCATTCCATAGCCTACTATAAAAGAATCTAAGTTACTAAAGTGGGTAGGCACTAAGACAATCGTTCCTTTTTTTGATAAACTTCTCACCTTCTCTACATCGCCATCAACTTTGAGACTTTCATAGACTCTGTGTTTGGCACTATAAAGTCTTTTAAAGTTCTTACTGGCTGCTGTATTTAACAATCGATTCAAAAAGACCGTTGTAAATTTTCTAGCAAATTCTAAAGTCTTCGGTTTAAAAGTACCTACAATTTCTTCGGCATACCGATGCACGATGGTGTCCAGTAATTCCTTATTAACAGGTGCCGCCTCTGCCTTTTCTTTATCTAAAGATCGTTTGACTAATTTCTTTTGTATTTTATTCCAAAAAGACTTTTCATCTGGCGGATCTATTTTCCACGGCTCTTGCTTTATTCGAATACGCTCATCATAGATCGCTTTGGCTATTACACCGCTGATATTGTTTTTATTACGTGTTAATAGCTGATCTCTAGTTTCTTTCGTCACCTCCTCTACAAACTCATTTCTGTTTTCACTTATTTGATAAAGCGGCCATTCTTCCATATTTGGAAAAACATGTGGCGGTATCTTAATTTTTTCTTTCATTCTATACTTATTTAAAACCTTATAGGTTTTAGAATAGAGAAGCGAGAGCAGAGACGCATTTCATTAAAAAACAACGAAATTTTGTCTATGTTGGAACGAAATACATCTCTATTCTCGCTTCTCTACTCTCTATTCTATTTTGTACTAAAGCCAAAAATACAATCATTTCTTCCAACCAATGAATGTTCTCTGTCTTTTTAGTGTCTAATAGGTACGATTTTTTAAAATATGGGATAAACGCCTTTGATATATAGCTAATTTGAGTGTATAATAAAGTTGGGCTAATTTCATTTTAGGAACGACTAATTTAAGTCCCTACCTCCACGTTTTGTTATCCCGAAGGGATCCGTACAGTCTCTACCTCCACGTGTGTTTAGCCTAGTACTAGAGAATGTAGAGACGGTACAGGTTCCTACGGAATGACAAAACGTGGAGGTAGAGATGGTACATATTTCTGCGAAATGACAGGACGTGGAGGTAGAGACGCTACCCCAACTTTGTTTTGCACCCATATTCAAATGAAAAACGTCAATTTTCCCAAAAGGAAAATTTTAGGTGATTTATTTTACTATTAAAGAAAAATAATTTACATTTGGTAAAATATGACGACAAAGGAAAAGATACAATCCATTGCCTTAGCCTTATTCAACAAACATGGCTTTGGTTCCGTGACTATGAAACACATAGCTGATAAAATGCTAGTGGATCGTAGAAATTTGACCTATCATTTTAATAAGGATACCCTCCTAGCCGCCATTGCTAATCAAATGTGGGGAAAATTGGATGCGGAGCGCAAAAAACGAAGAGATTTCCCCTCTTTTGAAAATTTAGATAGCGAGACTAAAATGTACTATGCTTTTCAGAAGGAATACGCCTTTATCTTCAATGATATAAAAGTCATTCAACATCCTATTCTGAAAGATAGATTTAATCAATTAGCTAAATCCTCTATTCAAGACAATGAAGCGGCCATTGCCTTTGCCATCAAATTAGGAAATATACGTCCCGAGCCTTTTAAAGGAGCTTACCATAATCTTTGCTTATCCGTATGGGCCTTGTCTATGTTTTGGATACCTCAACAGGCTATTCGACAAGTACAAGATCCAGAAGAATTGAGACAAGTAATGTGGAGTTTGATTCTCCCTCATTTTACGGAAAAAGGAATCGAGTCTTTTAAAGAATTTTTCGGAGCATCATTTTTCGATACTATTGGAAAGCCCTTTGATGTAGATGCAACTATGGCCTTTTTCTAATTCATCCGTTTTTTTAGACTTCTAAAATAATCCAATAATAATCTTTTTAATAAACCATAATCATGTATAAAAATATTAAAATCGCCAGAACTATTTACGCAACAGAGGAACACCAAATGTTTCAAGAAGTAGTACAACAATACATCAAAAAACATGTCCTGCCGAACAGAGAAAAATGGGAAGAACAAGGTTACTGTGATAAAGAGGCTTGGCTAGAAGCAGGAAAATTAGGCTTACTAAATTTAACTAGTGCACCAGAATATGGGGGCGGTGGTTTAGATTTTTCTTTTAGTGCCTTGATGATTGAGGAAGCTTCTAAAATGGGTTTGGTAGCTCCAGGATTTTCTATGCACTCCGATATTGTTGCCGTATATATAGAAACGTATGGAACGGAATATCTAAAGAAAAAATACTTACCTAAAATGGCAACGGGTGAATTTGTGGGTTCGCTTGGTATGACAGAGCCTAGTACCGGTAGTGATGTACAAGCTATTAAGAGTAATGCTGTTGATGCAGGAGATCATTGGGTATTGAATGGTTCAAAGACTTTTATTACTATTGGCTATACTTCTGATTTCACGATTGTTGCTTGCAAAACTCGTCCTGGCACACCACAGGAAGGCATTAGTTTACTAATAGTTGATTCCAATACAGAAGGATTCTCTAAAGGGAAACCATTCAAAAAAATTGGCTTGAAAGAAAGTGATACTTGTGAATTATTTTTCGAAGATGTAAAAGTGCCTAAAGAAAATATAATTGGAGAAGAAGGGAAAGGCTTCATTTACATGATGAAAGAATTACCAAGAGAACGAATGACGATTGCCTTGCAATCAATAGGTGCAATGGAAGGAGCGATTGAAGACACCTTAGAATATACGCAGGAAAGAACGGCATTTAAACAACCAATTGCTGGTTTCCAAAATACCCAATTCAAGTTAGCAGAATTAGCGACGCAACTACAAATTCAGCAAGTGTTTGTGGATAGATGTGTTGAGCTATTGAATAAGCATGAATTAACACCCGAAACAGCCTCCATGGCAAAGTATGCGACTACAGAAATGGAGGGCAAGGTAACAGATGAATGTCTACAATTATTTGGTGGTTATGGTTTTATTTGGGAATACCCGATTGCTAGACGCTATGCGAATGCACGGGTGACACGTATATATGGTGGTACGAATGAAATAATGAAGGTGATGATTTCTCGGAAGTTGTTTACAAAGTATAGTCAACAGAT
>JALZWC010000906.1 GCA_023300255.1 Saprospiraceae bacterium
TTGTAGCATGGTAAAAAATGTCAACATCTTATTGTGTTCTTTAGATCTAATATATATGTTCCCCCAATTCTTTACACACTCATTACATATAACTATAAATAGCTGAGTTCGTGACAACGGAGACCTCTAACCAATATCTTCCACACAAACCCTGCAAAGTTGTCCAATATTTATTAACTTCGACCTTGTAATTAAATCCTATGAGAAATGAATTCTACACATTGAAGTAACGATAAAACGACAACTCCATAATTTGGACAGCTTATTATTTCATCGTTATAGAAGAAGTGGAAGAAAAATAAAACTTACAATTAAATGAAAATACAATTCTGCGGTGCTGCAAAAGAGGTAACAGGAAGTTCTCACCTAATTACTTTAGATAGTGGCTATAAAATATTATTAGATTGCGGATTATATCAAGGCAATAGTGAAGAGATGAAAGAATTCAATGAACAATGGATATACAATCCAAAGGACATTGATTGCTTGGTGTTGTCTCATGCGCATATAGATCATAGTGGTCGAATTCCAAAGCTAGTAAAAGATGGATTTAATGGAAACATCCATAGTACCCATGCGACTAGAAGTTTATGCGCAATCATGCTTTTAGATAGTTCTAAAATTCAAGAACGGGATGCAGAATATTATAATAAGCGCTTAGCTGCAAAAAAGGCGAAAAAGAAAAAATCGAAAAAGAAAAAAGGTACAAAGGAAGCAGCAAATAAACCTAGAGTACCACTTTATACTAGTGAGCATGTTAAAGAAACGATGAATTTATTCATTAGCTATCCCTATGATAGAAGAATAAACATCCATGAAGGAGTAGAGATTTTATTCAGAGATGCAGGACATATTCTCGGCAGTGCTAGTGTTACTTTAAAAATTACAGAAAACGGTAAAACAACCGTGATTGGTTTCACTGGAGATATTGGTAGACCTGATCGTCCGATCCTAAGAGATCCGATGAAAATGCCAAAAGTAGATTACTTAATTTGTGAATCTACTTATGGTGATAAAGACCATGATGCAAAACCTGGAGAAGATAACAAGTTCCTTAAAATCATTAAAGAAACTTGTATAAAGAAAAAAGGAAAGTTAATTATTCCTGCCTTTAGTATAGGTCGAACTCAGGAGATTGTCTATATGCTGGACCAATTATCTACCGCAGGTGTACTGCCAAAAATACCCGTATATGTAGATAGCCCACTGGCGGTCAATGCAACGACGGTATTTGGTTCGCATCCTGAGTGTTATGATGATGATTTGCATGAGTATATGTTGACAGATGATAATCCTTTTGGTTTTAATGATCTGACTTATATTAAAGATGTAGCACTCTCTAAGCAATTAAATTTTTCCAAGGAACCATGTATCATTATTAGTTCCTCTGGTATGATGAATGCGGGAAGGGTCCGACACCATTTAGCTAATAATATTGCAAATCCAAAAAATACTTTTCTAATAGTAGGATATTGTGCTCCTCATACACCAGGAGGGATGCTAAGAAATGGTATTGAGAAAATAAAGCTATACGGGGAAGTACATCCTGTCAAAGCAACAATCGAAATCATGGAGTCTTTTTCTGCCCATGCCGATCGTGGAGAAATTCTAAATTTCATCAAACACCAGAAGAAAGGATTGAAGCATTTATTCTTAGTACATGGTGTAGAAGATAAGCAAAAGAAATTCAAGTCTATGCTTGGAAAAAATGGCTTTAAGAAAGTTGCTATACCTAATCTTGGTCAAGAGTTTGAATTAGAAGTTGGTTAGGTAATAAGAAATAAATAATCTACTAGTGTTTATTTCAAAAAAAATCGTATAGTAAAATTTGACTACTGAGTGTCAACGTTTTATAAGCATTCAAAATTCAAAATTTTTCATTCAGAATTAAGTCTACTACTTCCTAAAAATAAATTGAGTGTATAACAAAGTTGGGTAGCCAATTTATTCATCCGATCACTTCCAGTGGTCGGATGAAACGTACAGCTTGATCGGACCATTGCAAGTGATCCGATCAATTTTAGGAAAGTGCTCCTGAATTGTTTTGCACTCAAATAAATTGATCTATTCTTAGTACACTGTAAAATAAACAATGGATACTCCACTAGCATTACTTCCGCTTTCCAGCGCACTTAATATATTGTCTTCCGACTTATTTGAAGAGGGGCTCAAATTATCTAAAGCGAGTCCTAGAAAAAGAATCATTTTACCGATGCATAAATCATCGGATGCCTCTATGCATCGGATGCTCAACTTTCTTCAACCTGGAAGCTATATTCGACCGCATAATCACTCTACTTCTAATAAAACAGAATCTGTTATTGTCATAAAAGGGTCTATCCAATTTTTTACTTTTTTTGAAGATGGTACGATTGATAATAAATGCATCATTGGTGGGGCTAGTAAAAATTTCGGCGTAGATATTGAACCAGATGTCTACCATGCTTTTTTTGCATTGGAAGAAGACACGGTCGTTTTTGAATCTAAGCCTGGCCCGTATGATAAGGAAACAGATAAGTTATTTGCGGAATGGTCACCAGCGGAAGGTACAGAGGATGCGCTGTTTTACATGGAGATGTTGAGGGAATGGGAAATTGAGAAGGAGGCATAAGGGAAGTCGACAAAAACCAGAAACTTTAAATCATATATCCATCTTACTTTGAACTAGATGGATATATGATTTATGATGTAAGATATATGATTTATGATTTGAGCTAGATTTGAACTAGATGGATATGATTTTATCTAACGATCTATTTAAACACTTGATAAACAATAAAACTTCCTAAATAAGCCAAGCCCGTCATAAAGAAGAATTGAATAATTGGCCATTTCCAGCTATTAGTCTCTCGCTTGACCACTGCCAAAGTACTCATACACATCATAGCAAAAACATAGAATATTAATAGCGATAAAGAAGTCGCAAAATCATAAATAGGTTTTCCTGTAAGTGGATCTTTTTCTCTAGCCATTCGATCTCTAATAGATCCTTCCTCCTCTTCACTACCAATACTATAGATCGTTGCCATTGTTCCAACAAATACTTCTCTAGCGGCAAAAGAAGTAATCAAGGCAATTCCTATTTTCCAATCAAAACCCAAAGGTCTTATTGCTGGTTCTATAAATTTACCAAGGTGGCCTGCATAAGAAGCTTCTATTTTATTAGCAGCAATTAAGTCTGCTGTTTGCGTTTCACTAAAATTTTTCTGTTGTGCTAATGTTATGGCCTGTGTCTCTGCTTCTGCTATTTTAGTCCCTGGTCCATAAGAAGCTAGTACCCAAAGAACGATAGATACAATCAATATAATTCTTCCTGCTTCTATGGTAAACGTCTTTACTTTTTCCCACACATTCAACAGTATGTTTCTAACTACGGGCATTCTATATTCTGGTAATTCTAACATTAAAAAACTACGTTCTTCAGAATGAAGCAATCGTTTTAAAATGTAAGCAGAACCTAATGCTGCTATAATCCCTAATAGATATAAACCCATAAATGCTAAGCCCTGTGCATTAAATATCCCCCAACTAGCAGTGGCGGGTACAACAAAACCTATGAGCACCGTGTATACAGGAATACGAGCAGAGCAACTAATGAAAGGCGTGACCATAATACTAATCAAGCGCTCCTTCCAATTACTAATCGTTCGAGTGGACATAACCGCAGGAATTGCACAAGCCGCTCCAGATACTAAAGCGACAATACTCCGACCGTTGAGTCCAAAACGTTGCATTACATTGTCAAACATAAATACCGCCCGCGCCATATACCCTACTTCCTCTAATATAGAAATCAATAAAAATAAGATCGCAATCTGTGGAATAAATATTAAAATCCCTCCAAGCCCAGCAATGATTCCATCTGTCAATAGATCAGCATACCAGCTCTCAGGTAAAGTCGTCTTTACAAAACTATTTAAGTTCGCAAACCCTGCATCTATCAAATCCGTAGGAAAGGAAGACCAAGAATAAATCGCCTGAAAAACGATTAACATTAATGCAAAAAAGATGATAGGTCCCCAGATATTATGGGTAACAATACCATCTATTTTATCTGTTAAGCTTAAGCCTTTCCCTTCAGGTCGTTGAATCGCTTTTTTCAACATTGGCGTAAAACGATCATATCGCTGCATGACCTCTCGCACTTGCATACTCAAGCGATTAAAACCACTTTGAATGATATGCTCATTAATATGCTCTCGATCCGATTGAGTTAGAAAAGGTAAACGCCCAGCGTTTTGGGCTATTAATAAAGCGAGGTAAGAATTATTTATATTAAGTTTCGATTGGACTGTTTTGGCTAAGTCTTTTTCTCCTTTAGATAAATCATAAAAAGCACTTGGTGCTTGGCTAGGTTTTTCTATTAACTGGCTTATTTCTTCTTTTAGCTGCGGAATATTTTCTCCCTCTCTAGCACTGATCGCTATTACAGGTACTTTTAAAGAATCTTGTAACGCAGCCGTATCATACCAGATCTCTTCTTTTCTTGCAGCGTCGGCCATGTTTAAAGCAAGCAAAGTAGGTATCCCCAAATCTCTTACTTGCGTAAACAGTAGTAAGTGCTGTTCTAGGTGAGTAATATCAGCAACATATACGATCACATCTGGATAGTACTGATCTTCTTGATTGGCTAGAATATTTAAGACGACACGCTCATCTTGAGAGGTGGGATAAAGGCTATAGGTACCAGGAAAATCAACTAAGCGTACTTTCAATTGATTGTCCAATTGAAAATTCCCTACTTTCTTTTCAACAGTGACCCCCGGAAAGTTTCCCACTTTTTGGCGAAGTCCTGTTAACTGATTAAAGACGGTAGATTTTCCACAATTGGGATTCCCAATAAGTGCTACCGTAACTGTCTTTTTTCCCTGTAAAGGTTTCTTAACTACTTCAGCATTATACATTCAGCTTCCTTGTTTCTAATAGCAAATTGTTGGTTTTCCATCTTCAAATAAATAGCGCCACCTAATGGAGCTTTTCTAATTACCTGCACATTATTCCCTGGCAAAATGCCCATTGTCATTAATTGGCAACCCGCCTGTTCATCAGAAAAAGCAGCAATAGTACCTTTCTTTCCTAATTCTAGATTATTTAGTGTATTTGGCATTTCTATCTATTTTGAGTAAAAAGCTTATTTTAATTTAATCTAAATAAAGCATAAATTTAATACTAAATCGCATTAAAAAAAGGAATATCTCTAAAAAATATCCATAAATCGACAAGATTTTATCTTCTTTTTACAAATCGAGTACATATTAACCCATTTATTAACGATTTAGTAAGGATATGTTTATAAGAATAAATAACTGCTAAAAGGAGGTGATTCATCAATAAGACAAGAAATTTTGCTCAATACAAATAAAATTAGTTGTTCTTTTAAATCTACTACTACCTCCATCTGATAAAATATACTACTTACAGGTTCTTTCATTGAGAGAATTGCCCTCTAATATTAACACTTCGTTATAATTTTCTCTGTTGACTAATTTACTATTTGTATGTAGTTTAGCGCTATGTTTTTATCTCCTATTCACTCCAATTTATTTTATACAAAAAAAGCTTTCCCTATTCGAAAGACTAAAAATTTATTTTTGTTTTTATTTTCTTTTTGTTTTGTAGTTTCCTGTAATACCACTACAAAAGACTTCACCAGTTTGTCTACTGAGATGGTCTTATATGAAAAAGTCTTAGAATTAAGCACTATTGTACCTGAGGTATATCTAAGAATAGATCCTAGTTTCACAAGTGATTTTATAGAAACTTTACCAAGAGGAACCCGTCTAGAAGGGCTCGCTTTCAGTAATAAGACCAATTCGACAAAACGTGTTAATGGAATTATCTATAAAGAACCTTGGCAACAAGTAAAAACAGAGGATGGTAAAATAGGTTGGGTATATGGAGGTGAATTAATGCTTATTAAAGCTGTTATTCCTACCGCAGCACAAAATACTTTTCTACAAAAAAGATTAAGCGGAATATTTGGTCCAGATCTTTCTGTTGAGATATTACAATATAGAAAAACGTATCAGGCAATATCTACTAGCAGTACTTTTGCTGAAGTATATAGCAAAGGCTTAAGTATTAGAGATTCTGTTGCCTTAATATTAGCCTCTAAAGCAGAAATAGTAGATCCCTATGAACCAGTAGATTTTTCTTGGTTGGAATATTGCTTACCCGGACTTCGTATAGAATTAGTTGCTGAAGCTACTACTTATTACCCATATATTGACTACGCAGCTTTTTTAGAGAAATCTAATATGACTTCTGGAAAAGAGGACGATTTGTTTTCACAATTAAATGTAGCTATGTATAAAGACAGTGTGGAGCAAGCTTTTCCAAGCTGGGTACTACAAACTTGGGACTATGGAGGACATAGCCTTTTGGGATCCAATAAACATTTTGAATTATTACAATTGATAGACGCTATTTATCAGCAAACCTCGCTATTTAATCCACACATTATTGGTTATAAAGATGCTTTACTAAGTGATATTTTAGCAGAATGGGTTACCTATTCCGATACTCAAGAAGCTATACAAAAAGAATTAAAACAGATTATTTCCCATAATTTCTCTTGTCTAACAGAAGAAGAACAACTACAATTACAGCAGCGACTAGTCGCTTTTGATAATCCTGATTTGCATAATATCAGTTTAGGCAATAGGAAATAACTGTTGAAGTTCTTTAAAAGAGTATATTTTTTTGAATAATTTCTATTTCCCTCATCTAAAATGTAATGTATTACGTAGATATTTTTGTGCTATTCCCTAGCTTAGCTTTATTTTTGTAGGAATAGACTTGTTTTCAAACAGCAAGTATACTAATCACGAATTCATTAATCCATGATTTATCTTCTATTAAGATTATTATTTTTTATAGCCTTAGGCACCTTTTGCATAAAGTTGTTTCATCAACTGATTTCAAATTTTCAACCCAGTGGTAATAAAATTGTTAATGACCTAAAGTCATTAAAAAAAGAGGTCGAAGAATGGCCAAAGAATCTAGTACCTTGGAGTAAAGAAGAAATGGAGTTATTATCTTTTGAACAAATGCACCAAGAGATAAAGAAAGGTTTATCAAAAAATGCAAAAGGTATTTTCACTTCTGTCTACCATGAACCATTATTGATTTATAATTATAAACAATATTTGTCTCGTGGTGTCAATGCTTTATTATATGCTCGTACCTCCAAGCACGAATTTGCCTACCGTATCAACAAAAAAGAAGTCATTATCAGTATAGATAATGAATATGCGGGGGTGCTTAAAGAAGATGGTAAATTATACGGAGGCGAAAAAAATAGTTTGATTGCAGAAATCAATAGAGATGATACTTTAGATTTACATCCAGTAAAAATTGGAACTAAAGAAGTTGGGCGAGTAGTAAACGCTAGTAAATCAGCTGTCCCAAATCCTCGGGCATTTAAATTGGTAGGTCCGTTAGAAGAAAAAGAAGAAGAGGTTTTTCTTTCATTAGCAATTTTAGAAATGGTGACGGAGTCTTTTAAGGCATCATAAATTAATCGCTCTGTGACTAGGACTTAAGCGCTTGGACAAAATTAAACATATTTTTTTAACCACATAGGTACATAGGCCACATAGAGAATAACATCTATGTGACCTATGTACCTATGTGGTTAAAAAAATCTATTGTCCTTTATTTTTGTCCAACTACTTATTATCGAACTAATAACATCTTCTTTGATCTAGTACCAAAATCGGTAATCAACTGATAATAGATTAAGCCCTTTGTTTCTGCAAGATCTTCAATGACTATATGATTTGTTCCTGCTGCTCCGTATTCCTTAAAGCGTTTAATTATTCTTCCTGTATTATCTCTTAATACTAATTCCACTTCACTCTTTCCTGGCAGATAAAAACCTATAGTAGTTTCACTACTAAAAGGGTTCGGCTCATTTTGAAATAAGTCCAAAGTTTTCGATCCTTTTAAAAACTCCTTTTCCGTATCAATCGAAAGTAAGCCTGTTCTATTTCCTATTTCCTCATTCTGCAAAGAACCCATCGACGTGCAATCATTTACCTCCATTCTAATTACTCCATTTTCTACCATAGCTATACATCCATTACTATCAACAATTGATACTAAAAAATAGTTAGTCACTTTGGTTGGTCGTACAGTTATTGGTGTTCCACTCTCATAATCCGATAAAGAATAGGTATTGAAGATATCTGTGATTAACAATTTATAAGGAGCACTTCCTCCTTCGATATTTAACATTAATTGTCCTGGCTCTCCCTTACAAACATTCGAGGTACCCGTGAAAGCTACTGTAATTAATGGCGTATCATCCGCTAACGTTTGCTGCAAACCTACAGATAAGCAATCTCCTAATTGCACTTTTATATCCGTATAAAATCCAGCAGCTAAGCCTGAAAAAGTATGCGTTCCAATATCTGTTGTAGTAATTGAATATGGTGTTACTTGACGATTATGAACGGTATAAGAAAGTAAATAATTTTGGTTCGGTTTCAAATTCTTTAATTGAATTGTACCATTTTCCAAACAAGGACTAGGCGGTATAACCAATCCTATTTCAGGTTTTGGCTCTTCATCAATTGTAATAGTAATACGTGCAAGATCACTTTCACAACCGTTAACCGTTTGGCTCACCCACAGATGGTATCGACCTACTAGCTCCACAGTTGGTTGAGGCATAACGACTGTTCCTCTACCCCCCGTAGGCACAACATACCAACGCAAATTATCTCCTGCTACATTAAGTGGCACAGTGGTTTCCCCTTGACAATAAGTAACAGATTCAACAATTGGTGGGCTAGGTTGATCACTACCTATTGTTACATTAATCCTTGCACGAGCACTTTCACAATTGTCTATTTCTTGGCTCACCCAATAAGTTGTTATACCTGCCACATCTGTACTTGGTACAGGAGCCACAGGACTACCTATTCCTCCATTCTCAGAGGTATACCACAATACCTTAGTACCTTCAACACTTAATGCTGTAGCAACTGCTCCAATGCAATAGTTCACAGGAGTAACAAATGGTGGCGCTGTTTGCTCTTGTATGATTACATTAATCATAGCACGTGCGCTTTCACAATTGTCTATTTCTTGGCTCACCCAATAAGTTGTTATACCTGCCACATCTGTACTTGGTACAGGAGGTATAGGGCTACTGGTTCCTCCGTTTTCAGAAGTATACCATAATAAATTGTTACCCATTGCACTTAGCGGTGTAAGCACTACTGAATTTTGACAATACCTAATATCATTAGTGATCGGAGGCATAGATTCCTGTACACTGATAGTGACTTGTCCTATATTTTCCTCCCCAATAAATGTACATCCATTACTATCTTCTAAAGAAGATATTGAATAAGTTCTAGTAGTATCGGTTATGACTGGAATTATTGTCCCACTTATATACGATGGAAAATTAATGATGCTAGCACCCTCTCTTAAAGTCAAGTTATATGGATTAGCACCATTCTCAATTACGATCCGAATACTAGACGTATCCCCTTTACAAATAGTCCTACTTTCACTAAAAGAAACCATTAAATTACAAAGCGCTGGTGTCAATTCCACTTCTAAATTACTTGACGATTCCCCATCTAATACCACTCTAATGCGAGTATAGTTTCCAGCTGATAAATCAGTAATTATATAATTACCTGTTGCATCTGTAGTAATGGTAGTTGTAACTGTGTTTCCATTTATATTATAAATTAGTGTATAAATAGTATTGGCTAAAAGATCCGTCAATTGAATACTTCCATTAGCAGCATTCGTAGGTGGAACAATAAGACCTAGTCCTATAGAAACCCGCTCTCTAACCGTAACATTGAGAGGTATTCTATCACTTTCGCAATTGTCAATCATTTGGCTTACCCAAAAGGTTTGTATACCAAGTATACTCGTATTTGGTGTCGGTATCGTACTAGTTCCATCATTACTAGTGGCCGTAGTATACCAACGTAATTGATTGCCAAATGCCATGAGCGGCATTACCGTTTCATTTAAAAAATAATCAACATCAATAACACCCGGTACAGGAGGTCTCGGAATATTAAACACTAATGATCTGGCGCGTTCACTTTCACAGCCGTTTATTGTTTGGCTTACAAAATAGGTCTGAATACCTATCGTATCAGGATTAGAATTTATCGTATTCACAGCACTTCCTCCTGTCAATGAACTATACCATAATAAATCCTCTCCTTCTGCTGTTAAGAGAA
>JALZWC010000907.1 GCA_023300255.1 Saprospiraceae bacterium
GATAAATTTCGCTTAAAAAATGACCAAATTTCGTTGTTTGTAAACGAAATCTGTCTCTACTCTCTGTTCTAGTTCACATATATAGTAGTATGTATGTGGTTAAAAAATTACATTTAATTTTGTGTAGACACAAAAAATATAGTTTACTGTTGAAAGGCGAACTGCACGATGTTAGCCCCCATTTGCAAAGATCTTTGACGTAAATCCTCTGGGTCTTTATGCACCTCTTGATCTTCCCATCCATCGCCTAAATCTGTCTCATAGCTATAGTAGCAAACCAATCGTCCTTCATGTCTTATACCAAATCCTTGGGCTGGTTTGTCATCATGCTTATGTATTTTGGGTAAGCCGTTCTTAAAAGTAAACTGCTGACGATATATTTTATGCTCAAAAGGCAATTCTGTAAATTCTTGCTCTGGAAAAACTTTCTTCATAGCTGACCGCACATAAGGGTCCATTCCGTAATTATCGTCAATATGCAGAAAGCCACCTGCTAATAGATAATTTCTAAGGTTTTCCGCCTCTGTATCGGAAAATACCACATTACCATGCCCTGTCATGTGGATGAACGGGTAGTTGAATATTTCTGCACTGCCTACATCCACCGTCGCATAATCTGCATCAAGGTTCGTTCCTAAATTCTGATTACAAAAGGTCGCTAAATTAGGTAATGCTGTTGGATTGGCGTACCAGTCCCCTCCCCCACTATATTTGAGCAAAGCCAGTTGTACTGGTTTATTATCAACCGATAGTATAGTAAAGCTAAAAAATAGACAAAGTGCTATAGCAGAAAATAAATATTTCATATTCTGTAAAATTTATCCCCTTAATAAATCCCATTATGTTGATCAGATCATCGAGGTTACAAACCTTGACGATCCTAAAATGCAACAGGATTTGTCAAAGAATCTAAAAAATTAAATAAAAGGAGATAGAAATGCTCCTTCTTTGTAATGGGTGGCAAATTGTGTGCCTCAAGCTTATAGATTTCAAAGAATAGAGATGCGAGAGCAGAGAATAGAGATAGATTTCGTTTGAAAATAGACGAAATGTCGTTGCTTGATGAAGGAAATACGTCTCTCCTCTCTGTTCTAAAAGGAACTATTGACCTTCGTTCAACAAATTTATGGTATGACAAGCAACCAGTCCAGCTGTTTCTGTCCGCAACCGACTGTTTCCCATATGTACTCCTTGGAAACCATTAGCAAAGGCCATTTCCTTTTCTGTATCCGTAAAATCTCCTTCGGGACCAATCAAGATATAAACGGCTGTATTAGGGCTATAGTTGTCTTTAATACTATTCTTTTGGCCACCTTGGGCCATTAGACGAAGAGATATATCTGGAGATTGCTGTATAGCTTCTTTGAAGGGTGTTAATTCATGAATGATCGGCAAGGTAGCCTTAAGGGATTGCTTCATCGCAGAGAGCGCTTTTTTTTCTAAACGATCCACTCTTAGTTTCTTCCGCTCAGAACGTTGACAAAGAATAGGGGTAATTTCGTCGATCCCTATTTCTGTAGCTTTTTCTACAAACCATTCCAAGCGATCCATATTTTTAGTAGGCGCAATGGCTATATGTAAATAAAAATCTCGACTATTAAAATTGGCTATAGTTTTTATAATTTCTACTACGCAAGCTTTCCTACTTATTTCAATAATACGAGCCTCATAAAAATTTCCTTTTCCATCCACCAATTGAATAGTATCACCTAATTTTTTTCTAAGAACTTGAGTGCAATGTCTAGTCTCTTCTTTGTCTAGCACCGCATGGTTGCCCTTAATTTCAGTTGTATAGAATAATATCATTGAAATACTTAAGTGGTTACACCGCGGAGAGTTGGAGGTGAGCGATCTGATCGCTTCGCTGCCAAAAACATCACCTTGTCAACGTCAAAAATCTGACTCCCGCCCGCCCGAACGGCAGTCGGGCTGGTCTGACAGTTCCGAAGTATTTCGGAACGTTCTGACTTCTGTTTACCCCGTATGTAATACATCAAAAAACAGATGTGCTGGATGTTGTTTTAAGTCTGCGTCTTGACTAAAAGCTGTTGGTAAGTCTATAAAATATAGATACTGAATATACTTATATAGCTGGCTATAAATTTTAGAATCTGCTGATAGAGTCCCCGAAATCGTTACTGGCACCTCCATTTGATTTAATTGAAATTTATCAAAAAGCAGCATAATATAGTATACGAAATCTTTATCTGATTGAAAAGAAAATTGATTAGAAAAGATCAACTCTTTGTTATCAAAAAAGAAGGCATCAACAGTATAATTCCTAATATTAATAAATACTTCTTTCCCCGTTCCTGCTTTCTTGCTATATATGTCTATAAGAGAGGAAAAACTATGATGGAGTTGCGCTTTACCATCATAAGTCGTCTTAAAGAATGTAACAACATCAGTAGGAAAGGAATAAATTAATTGAGAATCTACAGAAGGGACTGCATCTACAAAGATGCTTTCTGAAACGATAGCTGGTGTTTTTAAAGGAAGTAAGTATTGGGCTTTATCAGGTTCACTATACAAACGATTAGGAATAATCGTGTAATGAGGTCCTGCAAAAGCAACTTGTACTGTTTTATAAGGAAGGGACAACGTGGGCTCTTCAAGCCAAGTGTTATCTAGATGACGAGCTAATGACGTGTGCTTATTAGAAGTATCAAAATCAATCTTCCTTAATACTAATAATTCTTTAGCATCACTAACATAATAACATAAACTGTCCATTCCGAACAGAATGGACAGTTTATATTGACTTACATTATTTTTAGAAAAAGAAGACTTAAGTATCTCCGTATTTATCGTTCCCAATTGCCTGAAAGGTTTGGTTTATTCATATCCCCAAACTTGATAAAACTACCTGGTTTGTAGGAGGAATCATATCTACGGAATGCAGCATCTGCATACTTACCCATAAAAGTGTTACGTCTAGTCCCTACTTCTACAACATTTACTAAAGTTTTTTGATAGGAAAGCGTATCTGCTTTTATTTCGAAAGATTTTCCACCTCCGTAAGGGATATATTGTAAAGAATCAATGTTCCAACCAAGAGATCTAACTGAATCTCTTGCTACTACGAATGTAGTATCATACGTAATCTCACCTGTAAAGTTCGGATCATCTGGATCACCAATTACACTGATGTAAGGGATACGGCCTGTTTTTAATGCGCCTTTTAAATCTTCCCAAGAACCAGCAAAAGCACCATCATTAATACTTCTGTAAATTTCCTGTGCCTGTCTTAATTTCATCAACTTGTCTATAACTGCATTTTCTCGCTTATCTTTCTCTGCTTTAAAAGCAATTGGCTCACTAATACTCTGCACAAGTAGAAATATAAAAAATACTACAAGTGCCAATAATAGAATGTTGATTATCAATCTCATTGTTGGAAAATTTTCTGTTTTGTTCTAGGTAAATGTCATTATCTATTTCTAAGATAACAACTTATTTATCTGCAAATGTAAAAAAGGAAGTCAATTTTATGAAAAAAATCTTATTATTTATATAAATAATAGATGCTTTTTTTAATATAATGGTGTGTGTTGCTACAAAAAATATGGAATTAAGGAACATATTTATCAACATAATTGACACTATTCGTGAATTTTTACCACTAATTCACTAATTTAAAATGAATTTGTGGTAAAAAGTGTCAACTATTTTTGTGGTTTGGAATTAATAATTTTTCTTATCACCCAGTATAACTAACCTTCCATATCTTACCTTTTGTGGAATCTGCGACATATAAAGAGCCATCTGGTCCTATCGCTAAGCCCATAGGTCTATGTTTAGCATCCTTAGAGCTTTTTACGACTTCTGTACCTGCAAATCCTTCCGCAAATATTTCCCAATCACCATAAGGCTGTCCATCTTTAAAAGGAACAAAAACTACAAAATAGCCCTTTTGTGGTTCAGGTGTCCGATTCCAAGAGCCATGAAAAGCAATGAATGCACCATTTTTATAGCGTTCTGGAAATTGATCACCTGTATAAAATAGTAAATCATTCGGTGCTAGGTGGCCAGGAAACCCAAGAATAGGTTGTTTCTTGTTCGCACAACGGCCTGTTTTCTTACGATCTCCTCCATATTCTGGATTCAATAGTTTTTTATTTTCTTGCCAGTCATAATAACAATAAGGCCAACCGCAATCATCTCCTTTACTTATTTTGAAAAATTCTTCGGAAGGAAATTCCGCACTTTCTTTTTCATTAAACAATTCTGGGAAGAAAGCATTCAATTGATCTCGTCCATGTTGAACAACATACAAGCTATTCGTCGCAAAGTTCCAATCTAAAGCCATTCCATTACGAATTCCTGTCGCATAACGAACACCATCCTTTTTCTGCGTTTGGGCAGGTCGTTTTGCATCAAACTGCCAAATCCCTCCTTGCCATTCCAACTGAGGACAGGGATCTGCACCTGGTGATCCTTTTGTGCGCGCCTCTATCATACATGCATTAGATGGTGCACCTACATTCACATATAGATGCCCTTCACTATCAAAGGTAATAGATTTAGCATCATGTTGTTGCTGTTTAGGAAATCCTCCAGCTATTAATATTTTATTATCTTCATTAGGAACCAAAGAAGTTCCGTCTAAAGGGTACCGAAATACTTCTGTTGGAGAAGAGCTATACAAATGCCCATCATAAATTCCCATACCAGTACCACTATGGTCCCCAAAATATTCTACTTCATCCGCCGCTGCATCTCCATCCGTATCCCTTAGGGCCACCATCCCTTTACCAGATTTCGGCTTACTTAATTGTATATAGATGTCTCCATTAACGTTAACGGCTATCTGTCTCGCTCTTCCTGTTTTTTCTATTACCGTTTGTGCCGAAAAATTAGCCGGCAAAGTAATGCTCTTATCAACATTAACTCCCGCTGCAGAAGTTGTAGGATTTGTACCTGCCTTTGCTCTTGCTATTTGCTCTTGTTTTGAATCCGTGGCACAACCAATGAGTAAGAAAAACACTAGGCTGGCTAGGCTAAACTTGTTGAAAAGAATCTGTTTCATATTAAATTTTGTTTTTTTACGGGGAAAGATTACTCCGTCATAATAAGTAAATTATGTCTTTCATTTACTCCTCAGCTTGTCCGCTTGAACTACGCCACCAAGTAGCCAAAGTAGATCCAGATATATTCATTAAGGGACCAAAAATAGCAGGAGCTAACCCCATTGTAGCTACTTTTCCCATTTCCAAAGCTATCCCTGAAGCTAAGCCACTATTTTGCATCCCTACTTCCAAGGCTATTGTACGACAAGAAGCTTCTTCCATTTTGGCTAATCGGCACAACCAATAGCCCAATACATAACCTAGCGTATTATGAATCAATGCCGCTATAACCAATGCTACACCAATCTTCATTAAGCTATCCCTTCCAGCAGCTGTGATTACAGTAATAACAACTGCAATACCAACCATCGAAACAATAGGCATTGCCTTATCCATCCACGGAAATCTTTTTTTGAAAAAGTGATTGAAAAGTAGACCAGCAATAACAGGAACTATGACGATCTTCAAAATACTTTGCATCATAGGGACAAAAGCGATTGGTACATATTGATCCGCTAATACCTTCATTAACAAAGGCGTTAATACAGGTGCTAGCATAGTAGCAATGGCTGTCAGGGTTAAAGATAGTGCTAAATTAGCATTAGCAATATAAGACATTACATTGGATGCCAAGCCACTTGGAGAACAACCTACTAGTATTATTCCTCCCGCTATTTCTGGAGGAAATTCAAATAGCTTTACAATAGTAAAACCTACTAACGGCATAATTGTAAATTGACATAAAATACCTATCAATACTCCTTTAGGCATTTTGACAACTCGAACAAAATCTTGTATACTCATTGCCGTGCCCATACCGAACATGATCAACATCAATAAAGGGACAATTAATCCTGAAGTATTAAAGTCTCCTATGTGCGTAAAGAAATGTGGATAAAACATTGCCGCAGACACTGCTGCCATTACCCAAAAGGAAAATGCAAAGTTCTTTTGCCGAGCAAACAATTGAATACTAATTGCTAAAGCAACAAAGGCACTAATAACGATAATGGAAAGCCCTGTCATCTTTAATTTACTTTATCTACGATAGCTATAGTTCCGTCTTCGCTAATCGCTAAGCGGGTGATTTTCGTAATTCCATAATGTTTAAAATCTGCGACTTCTTTCCATCCCGTATCATACACTTTATTGAATTTGTAAAGTTTACTACCGTTGCCCATTAAGAAAGTGCCATCTCGTAAGTAGACAAAATCTTCACTCCCTGGTAAGGTCTCTATAATATTCTTAAAGCGGTAAGTATAACTATCCATTTCTTTAATATACCAAGTATCAGCTGCTGTTTTATGAATGAAAGCCAATTTAGCATCCCCTATTTTTTGAAAGCCCCGACCTATATCAGTAAGCAATTCCACTGCTGCCCCTGTCGTTTGGTTAGCAATCATCATTTTGTTCGGCTGACCAACAATAAATAAAGCCACTTTTTCGGGAGTCAACCAATAATGATACCCCACTCCTTTTATATCTTCAAAAATTACTTCACCATAGCTAGTACGATCCTTAGGAAATTTCCATAAGCGCTGCGTCCCTGCTCCATCTGCTTCCACTCGTACTGCTGAAAAAGAATCACTAGCTGGAATTACAGTAGGAGAATATTCTCCCTCTACAGTAGCTGTTACTCTATTGATTTTCTTACTTAATAAGTTTAGACCATAGATATCTGTTTGACTATCATCAGGAAATTGAGCAGTAATATATAAAGTATGGTCCTCAACAAAGTGAGGCTGATTATTATAGCCATTTGGATTAAATCCTGATAAGTATCGAGGATTAGTAAAATGATAGTTCTCTCCTTTTTTTATCATTTTAAAAGCGTAGACCTTAGTCGTTGGAATAGTTTGTGCGAAGGAAGCTTGGATATACGTACCCAATGCGAGTAAAAGGACCAATAATCTCATTATAAGGAGTGTTTGTTAAGTATGTAACTTGAAACAAAAATAGAATAGAGAGTAGAGAATAGAGAGCAGAGACGTATTTCGTTTAAAAAATAACGAAGTTTTGTTGTTTTTTAAGGCAAAGTGTAAGAATAAATTGGTCGTTTTAAGCTAGACATTTTTTCTTCTAAGGAATGCTAAAAAATTAAGCATAGCTGGGCTACGG
>JALZWC010000908.1 GCA_023300255.1 Saprospiraceae bacterium
ATCGTCTACTTTATGTCTGCGGAACGAGTAGGTAGTTTGTGGGATTGTGGGGAATTTATAACAGGTGCCTATAAATTAGAGGTTGTTCACCCTCCGGGAGCGCCCTTATTTATGATTATTGGTAGAATGTTTACTTGGGTGGCTCAGTTAGTATCTGATAATCCAGAAAATATTGCCTTCTCTGTGAATCTGATGTCAGGTATATGTACCGCATTTGCAGCTATGTTTGTTTGCTGGACGACCATTACCTTAGGTAGATTAGCTATTGTAGGCAGAGATAGAGCACCAGAAGATGGAGAAAGAATGGCTTTAGTCGGAGCAGGCTTAGTGGCAGGTTTGGCAACTACTTTTTGTTCTTCTATCTGGTTTTCGGCAGTAGAAGGGGAAGTATATGCGATGTCTACCATGTTTACAGCCATGACCTTATGGGCAGTTGTGAAATGGTATGGTTTGCCAAAAGATCCAGACAATGATCGTTGGTTAGTCTTAGCGATATTTGTTGGAGGCTTATCCTCTGGGGTTCACTTATTGAGTATTCTTACCTTCCCAGCATTGGCATTATTTTATTATTTTAAGAAATATGAAAACCATAACCTATTAGGTATGGCTGGTGCAGTAGCAGCAGGTCTAGGTATTATTGTGTTTTTACAATCAGTTGTCATTTCTGGTATTCCGACTTTGTGGTCTAAAATGGAGTTGTTGGCAGTGAATACGCTAGGGATGCCTTTTCATAGTGGCTTGGTATTCGTATTTGCCATTGTTGGAGCAGCGATCTTCTTCCTATTGCGCTATGCACATAGAAAGAACTTAGCCTTATTACAAAATTTAGTAGTAGCAGCGGGTTTGGTGGTTATTGGGTTTTCCATTTTTGGGGTAATCGTTATTCGAGCGAATTCTAATACGCCCATTAATATGAATAATCCTAGTGATGCGATGCGTTTACTACCTTATTTAAATAGAGAGCAGTATGGAGAGCGGGCACTTTTGAGAGGAACAAATTTTGATGCTTCTCCTCAAAAGGTAAACGAAGAAGAGCGGTATGGTCGATTAGGCGACAAATATGTGATTACAGATAAGAAAGTATCTTACGAATATAAGGCCAGCGACAAAGTATTATTTCCAAGAATGAACGACAGTGGTCAAGGACGACCAGCACTATATCGCCAATGGATTGATAAACCTAGTGGTAAGCCCAATTTTATGGATGGGATGACATTTATGATTAACTATCAATTTGGTTGGATGTACTGGAGGTACTTTATGTGGAATTTTGCAGGTCGCCAAAATGGAGATCAAGGTTATTATTCTTGGGATAAGAGAAGTGGACATTGGTTATCTGGTATTCAACCCTTAGATGAAGTACGGTTGTACAACGAGAGCAAGTTACCAGAGACTATGCGAAATGCGCAGGCGCGAAACAGATATTTTATGCTGCCGTTTATTTTTGGTTTAATTGGATTATTATTCCATTTAAGAAAACGACCAAAGGATTTTCTTGGATTATTAGCGGTATTTATTATAACAGGCTTAGGCATTATTATCTATACGAATCAACCTCCGAATGAACCCCGAGAAAGAGATTATGTATTAGTTGGTTCCTTCTTTACTTATTGTATTTGGATGGGGATGGGGGTACTCGCCCTCTTTGAATTATTTAGGAAGAAAGTAGGCTTAAGTATGTCTATGGGAGCGATTGCTGCTGCTGCGATAGTAATGGTGGCTCCGCTATTAATGGGCTTCCAAAACTTTGATGACCATAGTAGAAGACATCATACAGGGGCAAGAGATTATGCTAATAACTTCTTACAATCCTGCGAACCCAATGCCATTATATTTACCTATGGGGATAATGATACCTACCCATTATGGTATGCTCAAGAAGTAGAAAATATAAGAAGAGATGTAAGAGTAGTTAACTTAAGTTTGATTGCAGTAGATTGGTATATTGGGCAATTAAATAGAAAAGTGAATGATTCTCCACCTATTAAATTATCTATTCCAGAAGAAGCCTATAGAGGCTTTAAGCGGAATCAGTTATTTGTAGATCCATTTGAAAAAGGGCAGCGGATGCCAATTCTACAAGCAGTTAAATTTGCAGGAGAAGATCATCCTGTACCTATTTCTGGAGGTAAGACATTAGAAAGTTACTTACCTACTAAGAAAGTATTTATACCTATTGATAGAAACAAAATAGTCAAAAATGGTATCGTTAGTCCAGCAGAGGCTAATACGCTTGGAGGTACTATTGAAATGAACATCAATAAGCAGTATATCTTAAAAGGAGATTTAGCCGTAATGGATATTATTGCTTCTAATATATGGGAACGACCAATTTACTTTGCCGTAACGGTAAGAACAGAATCTTTATTAGGATTGGATGAATACTTACAAATGGAAGGCTTAGGCTTAAAGATTATTCCAGTGAAAGCGGGAAAAGATCCTTTAGTGCCAGGCGTATTAGGAAAGGGTAGAGTAGACTCAGAAAAAGTATATGAGAATGTAATGACTAAATTCCGTTGGGGTAATTTTGATAAACACAGACTGCATGTAGATCGAAGTTATGGACCAAGTGTTCAAAGTCATCGGTACATGATGCTACGAGCAATTCAAGATTTTATCAAAAAAGGTAATAATGAAAAAGCTATTGCGTTAACAGATAAGTACTTTGAGGCATTCCCTCATATGAATTTTCCGTTTGACTATAATACGATCTATTTCATTAATTCTTATATCTCTGCTGGGGCAGGCGATAAAGCTAAAGATGTGATGCGCGTATTAGCCAAAGAAACGGCAGAACATTTGGAATTTTATGCGTCCCTGGATCCGAGTGATCTAAAAGCAGGCTTTACACAAGATCAAAATCTAGCAGATAATACTAGAGGTAGCTTGATAAGTTTTGCGGGACAGTTAAAGGATGAGGCATTGACAAAAGAATTGACAATGATCTTTGCTGGAACGAGTGTGCCTGTCAAGAATTAATTAGAATACTAGGACAAATTTAGCTAACGAATGAAAACAGTTGACATTTTTTATGGCTAAGATGTGAAAAACGCTAAATATAACTCGTTTTGTGTCTTTGTATCTTTGTGGCGATTTCAACCAACTAGATAAACTTGTCAACACTAGTTAAAAAATCAGTATATTTGCAGCACCTAACAGATAAATATCTTTCTGTTTTTTTAACACAGAAATAAATAATTAGAATATTTGTTATTGTGTTTCTTTTTAGCAAATAATTAAGTTTGGAAAATATATAAACCTAGTAGGGCTTGAGTGCGCTACTAGGTTTACCTTTATTAAGAAGTGATGAAAGGATACTTTTAAGTTCAAGTCCAAGTAACAAGTTCAAGCCTGCCTGCGTTCCTTGGAAGGCTGGTTCAAATTCTGATGTCAACATTGCATTTTGGACTTGAACTTGATTCTTGAACTTGAACTTCAACCCTGATCACATAAAAAAATATTATGGAAGCATTAGCATTAGATCAAGAATACATAGACCAATTAAATACAATTGCAAAAGAAATACAGGCATCAGAAGAATTGTCCGCTTATTTGGAAGAAGAAGAAGAGGCAGATTATAAGCGATTACAAGAAATGTATGAGCCAAAAATAACGGCAGTATTTTCACATGTAGCAGAGAATGCACCATTACAATTAATTACTTTAGAAGAAAAATTATTAGAATCAGAATTTGAAGGATTGTATTTGCCAAAGATATTAGGATACTCTGTATTACGTGGAGAAATCAACGATCAGCATAAATATA
The DNA here is from genome assembly GCA_023300255.1 of Saprospiraceae bacterium. Lineage (GTDB taxonomy): Bacteria > Bacteroidota > Bacteroidia > Chitinophagales > Saprospiraceae > JAFMDF01. The sequence continues at coordinate 3,767 of JALZWC010000908.1, forward strand.
TCTTACCGCAGAATCACTTTAAAGATGTATTGATGGCCATTTGTAATTCTTCTAATTTTGATATTATTCGTCAACGAATTGGTCAGAGTGTTCAAATGGGCTTTGCTTTAAGTAGTGATATTTGGATTACTAACTTAATGAATGAGATCGTTAATAAGAAAGTCAGATACTTTCTTAAGGGAATGAAGATAGATAACTTAAGAGAATTAGGGGATCGACAGAAAGCGTATGAACGATACAGTAGACAATTCAAAAATACAGAATTTGCTTCTGCTGTATTTCCAGAGACTTTATCTGAATTGAAAGTATTATTTACATGGGTATTGAATTTCTTGACGCATAGAGTAGACGGAAAAATAAACAATGCTAGTTTAGTTCCTCACTTGCGGAAGTTTATTAGTAATGAAGCTTTTCAGAAGACAGATGAAATCATTAAAGTATTAGTTTTATACGTTAACTTTTTTGATTTAGAGAAAGAGGATTTAGCTCATTTAAATGGCATATTTAATAAAGTTAGACAAGAGATACCAGACTTTACGGAGAAATATTTCCAATTTTTATTAGACCTCCATGCAGGTGGTTTAGATATAGATCCTGCTGCTGATAACAGAGCTTCTACAGTTGTTGATAGAAGTATCAGTGACCAGTTGACAGAGTACTATGACTTAATGGAGCATATACATGGTAAGGGCTATACACATGAGGGAGCTATAGAAGCAGTAAATAATTTCTACAATGTACATGAAGGGAAATCTTTAATAAATGCTTGTGCTCGAACAACGGTCTATGGTTATTATAAGCGATTGATAAGTAATTTGGCGGTTCCGAATTATCCAGAGTTATTTGAAATTGCTAAGAATTATCCGGTATATATGAAGATTTTTGATAATCAAAAATTCAACCAAGCAGTGGATGATTTAAATATGATTTTTATCAAGAAGCTACTAAAGGTATATGTTGATAAGCGAGGTAAGGATTATCAAGATATTAAAAAGTTTGTCTCTACTACTTTTGTGGAATTAGAATTTTTAACAAAAAAGCAAGTGGTGGAATTATTTAAATCTAGAAGAAAGAAAAAAGTACCTGCTAAGAAATAAATAGTAGGCTTGAATAAGCCTGCTACGTAAAGTAGGGTGTAGATTTATTTTGAAAAACCACATAGAGATCTATGTGGTTTTTTAGTTTCTCAGGGAATTGTTGGTCTCAGGAGTCCTCGGATTTCATCCTGCCTGGCGGCTCGACAGGTCCGAGGTTATTCATGTTCAACCACTCCGTGGTTGTTAGTTGTTGATATCAGGGGCCTTCGGAGGTTATCCATGTTCAATTACTCTTTGGTTAGCTATCTGTATGCTTTAAATTAATTCGTTGTCTAATTTTTACACTCAATTCAAAATTCATACATGCTCAATAAAACCTTTCTTCAAGCAGGCGCTTTGATGGCACTTTTGGGCGTCATCTTAGGCGCTTTCGGAGCGCATAGCCTCAAAGCGTTATTATCTGTAGAACGATTAGCTACTTTTGAAATTGGTGTTCGTTACCAAATGTATCATGGTATGGCTTTGGTATTGGTAGCTTTATTGGCGCCCTATTTACCGAAACGATCCATTAAGATAGCGGGGTGGTTTTTTATAGCAGGGATCCTATTATTCTCTGGTTCTTTATATTTATTAGCTTGTCGAGATATCATTGGCTTGACTACTTGGCGTTGGTTAGGACCATTGACTCCAATTGGTGGGGTTTGCTTTATTGCTGGATGGACTTTGCTTTTTATTGCTGCTAGAAAGGTGGAGAAATAGCAAGTAAATAGCATACCTAATTAAATTTATTCTATCAATTTTTCTCAACAAAATATGACTAAAAATAAAATACAGAAACAATACAATAAATATGTGGCAACTATGCAAAAGCGGGCCGATATCGAAGGCGCCATTGCGGTCTTAAGTTGGGATAAAGAAGTGAACTTGCCTGACAATAGTGCAAGATTTCGTTCTCAACAGATAGCTACCTTATCTGGTATAGCTCATGAATTGTTTACGGCGACTTCTTTTGGAAAATTATTGACGACTTTAACAACCGATAAAGAGAGCTTAGATGACCGACAAAAGAGAAATATAGCATTAACTCATAAAGAATATAAACGATCTAAGAAACTCTCTAAAGCGTTTGTAATCCGTAAATCAAAAACGGTGTCAGCAGCTTACCATGCTTGGTTAAAAGCAAGAGCAGCTAACGATTTTCAATTGTATAAAAAAGAGTTAGGGGCTATTGTTGATATAGCTAAAGAAGAGGCAGAATTAATTGGCTATAAGGAGCACCCTTATGATGCTTTGCTAGATATATATGAGCCGGATGCTCGGACTAGTGACTTAACGGTATTATTTAAAGATGTAAGAGCGCAATTAGTAGCTTTTGTTAAGCAGTTAAAAAAGAGACCACAAGTTGATAACGATTTTCTATTTAAAAAGTATGGTCATAAAAAGCAATGGGAATACGGTTTGAAAGCATTAGAAGATATGGGTTATGACTTTAAAACTGGCCGTCAAGATATTTCTGCTCATCCATTTACGATTAGCTTTTCGCCAGAAGATGTGCGGGTAACCACTCGTATTGATGAACGTGACTTTACAAATATGTTATGGAGTTGTATTCATGAAGGAGGGCATGGATTATATGAACAAGGCCTTCCTACTGATCAATATGGGCTTCCTTTAGGGCAAGCTATTTCTTTGGGGATACATGAATCGCAATCTCGATTATGGGAAAATAATGTGGCGAGGAGTTTACCTTATTGGAAAGCAAATTATAAGAGTATTCAAGGTTTATTTCCTCGAAATCTATCGGGTATTCCATTAAAGAAATTTTATAAAGGAATCAATAAAATAGTGCCCAATTTAATTCGTACGGAAGCAGATGAATTGCATTATCATTTTCATGTACTCATTCGATTTGAAATTGAAAAGGGATTGATGGAAGGAAGTATGGAGGTAGATGATTTAGAAGAGATTTGGAATGCGAAGTATAAAGAATATATGGATTTAGAAGTACCTGATGCCAAGCAAGGTATTTTGCAAGATATACATTGGTCTCATGGAAGTATTGGTTATTTCCCAACCTATTCTTTGGGAAGTTTTTATGC
>JALZWC010000909.1 GCA_023300255.1 Saprospiraceae bacterium
CAATCTCACAATCTCACAATCTCACAATCTCACAATCTCACAATCATTTAAAGTTAATAACTTATTTTTGTCATACTACTTAACTGCCGTTTAATGTACTTTTTTACAGGGCCGAAGCTACGCTCCTTAGGAAAAATTTCAAAATACTATTTCTACAGACAGGGTCGAGGCGATGCCCCTAAAAGATGGTAAAAGGAGCGTAGCTTCGGCCCTGTCTATAGTAAAACACACTTGATCGGGAATCTAAGGAGCGTAGCTTCGTCCCTGTATATACACCATACAGCGTTTATGCCTTGATGTATCATTTGCGAGTAGGTTATATTTTCCTATTCATTAACAACATTTTGCAGTTCTCCATTTAAAAATCCTTTTATATTATTCGCTACAATTTGAATTAAGCGCGCTCTTGATGCACTCGTAGCCCAAGCATGATGTGGGGTAATCAAACAGTTTGGAGTATTTAATAATAGATGATCTTTAGGTGGAGGTTCTTGAGATAAAACATCTAAGCCTGCTCCTGCTATTTTCCCAGTTAATAAAGCATTTTTTAAATCCAATTCATTCACTAATCCTCCCCTACCCGTGTTGATTAAATAAGCTGTAGATTTCATTAACGATAAATTGTGCGCGTTAATGATGTCTTTGTTTTCTTTCGTCAAGGGTGCGTGTAAAGTTACCACATCACTCTCTTTGAATAACTGATCTATCGTTACTAATTGTATATTGGGAGGAGTTGGTTTCGTCCTATCTTTACGAGTGGCAATAACTTTCATCCCAAAGGCCAGAGCTATTTTAGCAACTTCTTGACCGATCTTACCCAAGCCATAAATTCCCATTGTTTTGTCGGAGAGTTCTATCAATGGACTTTTCCAATAACTCCAATCAATCGAATTGGCCCAAGCATTCTGTTGTACGGATTCATTATGTACCCCTACCCTATTCGTTAATTCTAACAATAGCGCAAATACCTGTTGGGCAACGGACGGAGAACTATAGCCGACTGCATTACAAACAATCACTCCTTGTTCTTTAGCTGCGACTATATCAATATTGTTATAACCAGTCGCTAAAGTACAGATACATTGCAATTGATCTAAGCGAGCTAATAAAGTGCCATTTAAGGTACATTTATTGACAATTAGAATATGTGCTTCTTTTGCTCGTTCATATAATAGATCCTCACTTGTTCTATCATATACTTGCAGATTTCCATATTGCCGAATCCCTTCCCAGCTTAAATCTCCTGGATTTGCAACGAAACCGTCTAGTATTACTATGTTCATTGTTTTGAGTAATATTGTAGCCCTATAATTAAACCTATAAAGGAATATACAGTCTAATAAATAAAGACTTTAAAAGTCTAGTAAAAATGCGCCGTTGGAAGCATCAATAGATACAAAAATATTAAGCTTATTACAAAATCCTAGTACGTATGAACAAGGATTTAAACTATTGGTGCAAACTTACCAACAGCGTTTGTATTGGCAAGTGAGAAGAATGGTCAACAACCATGAGGATACGAATGATGTATTACAAAATATTTTCATAAAGATATACAAGAGCATTCACAATTTCAAAGGAGATGCTAAGCTCTTTACTTGGCTATATCGTATCGCGGTAAATGAGTCTATTACTTTTTTGAATAAAAGAAAGAAGCAACGTTTTATTTCTGCAGATGCTAGTACTGCCAGCTTTGAAAATAGTTTACAAGCGGATCCATATTTCGATGGTCATGCCGCACAAATCAAGTTAAAGTCTGCTTTAGTACAACTTCCTCCAAAACAACAATTAGTTTTCAATATGCGCTATTACGAAAACTTGTCTTATGAGGAGATATCTAAGGTATTGGACACTTCTGTCGGTGCTTTAAAGGCTTCTTATTTTCATGCATCCAAAAAAGTGGAAGCCTATTTGAAGTTAGTCGCAGAGGATTAGGGTAAGTAATAAGTATAAAGTAGGAAGTATAAAGTAATAAAATGAGTGTGTAAAAAATTAAGGAAATACAAATATGACTAAATACAATATCCAGATTTTTAAACACATAGGAATATAGTTCACATAGGCGTTTCAAAAATTTTACTTCCTATTTTTTTGACCCTAACTATGTGTTCTACTGTGCCTATGTGTTTAATTTTCTACGTGTTATTTGTATTGTATTCATGCTTAATATATTTAAGTTCTCCTAATTCTTTACACACTCTAATAAAATATGGACGGAATCATTTTGAAACTGGCAGTCTATTAAGTAATAAAATATGAATAAGAAAAATTTAATTCGGGAGGAGTTAAACGAACTGCCCTTATTAAAAGAGCAACTAGGTAAGCCAGAAGGTTATCAAGTACCTGATGGGTATTTCGAACAGTTAGAAAAAAATATACTGGATCAAGTTAGTAAGGAAACTACCTTTAATAACTCTACTCGCACTAAGCTATTTTCCTTGTCAAGTGTGTGGAGTAAAGCAGCAGCTGTTGCATTACTAGTAGGTGGAAGTTTATTGATGTGGCAAAAAAATGTACCTCCTTCGATTGCTTCTGCTACCGATTTATCTACGGAAGAAATTCATGCTTATATAGCAGATAATCTACAAGAATTTGACGAAGATTTATTAATAGATCAGGTATCTTCCAATCAATCTACTCTCACCAATTTAAGTGAAGAAGAAAAAGACTTTTTCTTGGAGGAATTATTGGAGGACTCTAGTATTGACTTAGAGGATATTTTGTAAAGAAAGTAGGTCCTTATTCATTATTGGCTAAAGCCAATGTCGTTTTTTTGAACCTGCCTTCCAAGGAACGCAGGCAGGCGCAGAGGCGCAGAGTCAAGTGTAGTTAAAATGTAGCTAAGTCTCTGCATCTCTGCGTCTCTGCGTTCAATTTTTTTTTCATTGGCGACAGCCAATCTTGAATAGTTATATATATAC
>JALZWC010000910.1 GCA_023300255.1 Saprospiraceae bacterium
AATCCAAGGAATCGCTTTCTTTACTACACTAAAGATCTTCGTAATCCATCCAAAATTCAATTTTGAGTCATTCATTGCTTTGTAAGTCAAAAAGAGACCAACTGGTAGCAATAGCAAATTAGGCATCCATACAGCCAGTACAGGATGAATCACAAATGCCTCCGCCATATCCTTAAAGACCATTGTCAAAACAATAAATAACATAAAGCAGATAATGGCAATCAATAAGGGATAACCAAAGCCCCCTTTTCGAACGATAGAACCCATAGGAGCTCCAATAAACAAAAAAACGACACAAACTACCGCAAAAGAATATTTAGAATATAATTCAAATATATGCTTTACTCTTTTTTCTTTGGTTTTGTCCAAAAATCGAGCAGCAGAATCTGCATGACTTTTAATATTACGAGTATAGGTTAAAGATTTATCAATGAGGGCCTGTTGCTTGAAACGGGGGAAGGTTTCCAGAATAGAATCATAGTTATTTAAGTCTTTAGTTATTTTCTGAAGACCTGGCCTTTCTTTGGCTGCTTTATGCTTGCCTATTCGATTTTTTATTACTTTTTTCGGTTGTTTTTTCTGCTTCTTTTTTCTTTTCGTATGTTGAGCAATGGCATCTTTTAAGACCTTTACAGAGTCTTTATTTAATTTATCAATAGTCAGCTTATCTGCTTTATAATTCGGCATATAATTGTTGACATATTCATTCATAGTTTCGTTACGATTACTTATTTGCAGATCAATAGAATCAATCGCTTGCTGTAATTGCCGCATACTCAACATAGAGTAATGATTTTGAAATAACTCTTCATCTGTTCGGTTAATTTCAAACTCGTTCATATCAAAAATCTTGGTGTATCGATTAAAGGAAGTTCTGATAAATGGGGCTTTACTTTTTGACCCACTTACATAGCGATTTCCTTCTTGAAATTGCTCTCCATTACTCAACTCCATAATCAAATATCTGCCATTTTCAACGGTATACATCTCTCCGTCTTCTGCAATTATTTCGTTTAAATTATCTCTTTGTCCAGCAGCATGGTTGGCTATAAAAACATCTTTAATAATTCGATTATCTAGATCTTTTTCTCCTATGCGAATTCGGTATCCATCAAAGTCATCGTTAAAAACGCCTTCTTCTAAATTGAGGGTTGGCTTTTGCTGACGCATATCATATAATCTAGATTTAAACTTTAAATTAGCTCGTGGAATTAAATAATTAGAACTCACCCAAGAACAACAACCAATGACTATGCTAGCTAATATCAATGCTCGAATTGTTCGCAGCAATGGAACCCCTGCAGACTTCATACTGGATAACTCATAACGTTCCGATAAATTTCCCATTACCATCACAGAGGATATTAATATGGCAATAGGCAAGGCCATGGGAAATAGCGAAATAGATCGGTAAAAGATAAATTCTAAGATCATCCCAAAACTAGCTCCTTTTCCTATAATATCATCAATATATATCCATAGCGTTTGCATAATAAGTACAAACAAGGCAATAAAGAACGTTACCACAAATGGCGGTAAGAAACTGGTTAATAAGAGTTTATCTATCTTTTTCAAAGAATAATTTTAACTGATTATATCAGTGCCTGTGAAAAGGTTATTAAAATTAGTTGCTGGCGCAAAAGCTGTGCCTTTTGCTTCCTATCAGGGTATCCATCTATAGAGCGTCCTTAGCCTGACACCTATAGCCTGACACCAGTAATTAGGCATTATACAGTTATCTAGATACATTTCAAAATTAGGTGATTCGTAGTTAATATAGCTGAAACACTCCATTTTTATTTCTAACAAAAAAGCACGTTCTTTGAACTTATGCCAAATGCGACTATACCTATCACTATACAAGTATTTGAACATCAAACGATCCGAATAGGAGATTTGGTGCATGGCATCGCCATTACAAAAGTGCTCTGGCAAAAACTTGCTATCTACCACGAACAGCATCAAGGCAAGTATTATCAGCTTTTATACAATGGGATCAGATTTAAGCAGTATGTAGGAGTGATCCAAATTGGGGCTTGTACGATTGAGATTCTACCAAAGATAGATCGTTTACTAGAAGGAAAAACCAATAAATGGCAAAAAGTATTGTTGGATATGCTGGATACTTGTCAGTTTATTAAGCTAGATACTCAAGGTTTTGGACAAGTACAACTTCGCTCTAATGCGATCCTTACGACTTACTTTCGCTTATTTCTAAGCGGGGTTAAAGAATTGATAAAAAAAGGGATTCCGAGGCAGTATGCACAAAAAGAAGGAAATAATAAATTCTTGAAAGGCCATTTAGTCTTGCCAAAGCATCTAAGATATAACCTGCATCAACCAGAACGCTTTTATACTCGATATCAAACTTTTCAAGAGCATCATTTATTGACGCAAGTGATCCATGAAGCATTAAAGGTACTTCGTCAATTGCATCTTCCTCCATCATTACAACTACTTTTAACGCAGATACAAATCGCTTTTCCAAGCCCCCCACCCTATCAATGGACACCAAGAGATTTTGAACAGTTACTGCAAAATTCAAGGTACCAATCGTATAATAGAGTAATTGAGTTAGCTCGATTGATACTAATGAATTTCAGTTCTGACATTCGATATGGGCAACATCAATTGCTCGCCATTTTGTTTGATATGAATGTCTTATTTGAAGAATACATTTTTCAACAATTAAAGAATACTTCTGGTAGTTCCATCAAAATCAGTCGCCAAAGAAGTATTCCTTTTTGGCAACGCCGTTCTATTCGACCAGATATTATTATAGAAATAAATGGAGATAAAATAGTGCTAGATACAAAGTGGAAAATTTTAAAATCTGCTACTCCTTCTATGGAAGATTTGAAACAGATGTATATCTATTGTCGATATTTTAAGGCTAAAAAAGGAATACTCCTTTTTCCTTCTCCAGGCAATATTAACAATAAGACGATTAGTAATCCTTTTTTAGATGAAGTAGATGGAATCGAATGTCAATTGCAGTTTATTAATGTGATTGATCCAAATGGTCAATTGAAACGAGGTATTGGTAAGGAAATTATTCGGGATACGCTCCTATCGTAAGCTTTGCATTTTTAAGCACTAACCATTACTTAGATTACTATCACTTAGAAATTGTTGACATTTTTTCACCACGAACCTGTCAAGCCGCCAGGCAGGATTCAAGGATTAGGCTAAGTGAGTCCGTGATAAAAAGCGTCAACTACTTTGCCGTTTAGATAAATTTGTCAAAAAACACAAAAAAAAGGTGATCCTGAATCAACAGGATCACCTTTTTTATATGCTAAAATTACTTAATTAAGCAGTTACCATAGAACTATTCTTAGCTCTCTTTCTATCATGCTCTTTCAAGTAAATTTTTCTCAAACGAATAGAAGTAGGTGTTACCTCTACATACTCATCGCCTTGAATGTATTCTAAAGCTTCCTCTAAACTAAATAAGATTGGTGGTACTAATTTCACCTTCGCATCATTACCAGAAGAACGCATATTACTCATCTTCTTAGTCTTAGTTAGGTTGATGACTAAATCGCCAGGGCGGCTATTTTCTCCAACTACTTGACCTTCGTAGATCTCTTGACTAGCTGCGATAAAGAACTTACCTCTTTCTTGTAAGTTATTTATACTAAAAGGAATCGCATTTCCTTGTTCCATGGAGATTAAAGAACCATTAATTCTTCCAGGAATATCTCCTTTATATGGTTGGAAGTCCTTAAATCTATGTGTCACAATCGCCTCACCAGCAGAAGCTGTCATCAAAGTCGTACGCAATCCGATAATCCCTCTTGAAGGAATTTCAAATTGTAGTAACATACGATCTGCCTTCGGTACCATAGACAACATTGTGCCTTTACGTTTGGTAACCATTTCGATCGCTTTTCCAGAAGTAGACTCTGGAATATCAATCGTCAATTCCTCAACAGGCTCATGTTTACGACCATCAATTTCTTTGACAATTACCTGTGGTTGACCAATCTGTAATTCATATCCTTCTCGACGCATCGTCTCAATCAAAACAGATAAATGTAATACACCTCTACCAAATACTTTAAAAGAATCCGCAGAACCAGTAGCTTCTACTTTTAATGCTAAATTCTTTTCTAATTCTTTATTCAATCGATCCTTAATGTGACGAGAAGTAACGAATTTACCTTCTTTACCAAAAAACGGAGAATCGTTAATGGTAAAAGTCATCGACATCGTAGGTTCATCAATAGCAATTGTTGCTAATGCTTCTGGATTTTCCTTATCTGCAATCGTATCACCGATATCAAATTCTTCTATCCCCTGTACCGCACAAATATCACCAGGTTGTACCTCTTCAGCTTTCATTTTACCTAAGCCTTCAAAAGTAAATAAGCCTTTTACTCTATAGTTCTTTTGTTCTCCTGGTTTATTACTATTAACCAGAGACACATCCATACCCGGCTTTAATACACCTCTGTGTAAACGCCCGATTGCCATACGACCTGTATATTTAGAATAATCTAAAGAAGTCACTAACATTTGAACAGTTCCTTCTTCTACCTTTGGAGCTGGAATGTGTTTTACAATCGCATCCAATAAAGGAATAATATTATCTGTAGGCTTATTCCAATCAGTATTCATCCAACCAAACTTCGCAGAACCATAGATCGTTGGGAAGTCTAATTGCTCCTCTGTAGCATCAAGGTTGCACATCAAATCAAAAACCGCTTCATTCGTTTCTTCTGGTGTACAGTTCTCCTTATCTACTTTGTTGACCACCACTATTGGCTTTAAACCTAACTCAATTGCTTTAGACAATACAAATCGAGTTTGTGGCATCGGACCTTCAAAAGCATCAACTAAAAGAAGTACGCCATCAGCCATGTTCAAAACACGTTCTACTTCTCCACCAAAATCACTGTGACCAGGCGTATCAATAATATTGACTTTTACACCTTTATAGGTAATAGATACATTCTTTGATACAATAGTAATACCCCTTTCTCTTTCCAAATCATTGTTATCCATGATTAATTCGCCAGGCTTTTCGTGGTCGTTAAACAACTTACCTGCAATAATCATTTTGTCTACCAAGGTAGTTTTACCGTGATCGACATGGGCAATAATAGCGATATTTCTGATTTCCATATCGGATGAATTAGTTGATCGGATTTGATCATTGAAATCATTTACATTTTACTATAAACAATTTCATTAGTTAGAGAGAATAGCCTCTCCTTGAAAACGGGCGCAAAGATAATCCTTTTATTGAAAGAATGTTGTTAAATTGTTCTTAACAACCTAGCTATTATTAGATTTTAGACTACTTTCATAAGATAGTAGGATAGCTATTCCAAAGAAAAGACGGTATAGCTACTAATACATACTTCTTTATTTTCGTTCCTTTACCTGATTACCTGCAATTGTTTTGCCGAATTTTCCCTCAAGAGAGTCGAATTAATTAAACGAGGATTTTATAAACATTTCTTTTCGCTAGCCTCTCATCTGTTTTGTGGTCTGTTTATAAGATCAGATAGATTTGCAAACGGTGTTTACTTATCTTAAAAATAAATCCATAACTAGGCTATGCACTGCCTTTTAACTGCCTTCCAAGGAATGCAAGCAGGGAAAATTCATTATTATTGGCAAGTATATCCAAACCACAAAAGTAGTTGACACTTCTTACCTCTAATACATGAAGAACATCAAGTATAGCTCACTTCGTGTCTTCGTGGCAATGTCAACCAACTAGATAAACTTGTCTTATTATTCCATTCCTAAAATACCAAAACTAGAAGTAATAACACAGGAGAAATACATTTTTTTAGAAACCACATTAGTAAGCCCAACAAATTATACGTAAATTCGTTAGGAAAAATAGGGTTCAATACGATATTTTTTGACACTTTATCGTTTTGTGCCCGCTACACAAAATGTATTACTAATACGATTTCGTTAAATTTAATAACAAGATATGAAACCTACATTATTAGTATTAGCTGCTGGAATGGGCAGTCGCTACGGAGGCTTGAAACAATTGGACGGTGTTGGTCCTTCGGAAGAGACCATCATGGAATTTTCTATTTACGATGCGATCAAAGCAGGATTTGGCAAAGTGGTTTTTGTAATCAGAAAAAGCTTTGAAAAGGATTTTAGAGATCGATTTCAAAATTTATTTGAAGATCAAATTGAAATAGCTTATGCATTTCAGGATATAAATGTGTCATTTGAGGGAATAGATGATATGCCAGAACGGACAAAACCTTGGGGGACCGCTCACGCTGTATTAGCTGCGAGAGAGTTTGTCAATGAACCTTTTGCGGTTATCAACGCAGATGATTACTACGGCTTAGATGCTTATAAATTAGTAGCTGATTTTTTACGGGACCAAGCGGCTCCTGACCATTATTCTATGGTGGGTTATAGTTTGGGCAATACCATTTCAGATCATGGTTCTGTGAATAGAGGCATTTGCAATATGGATGCTCAGAAACACTTAGTAGATATGACAGAACGCATTGGAATTGAACGATTCCACCAGTATATCTGTTATAAGAGAGGCGAAGATAGAGTTAATCTAGCTCCTGATACTTTAGTTTCAATGAATTTATTCGGTTTTCATCATGCTATTTTTGATGCAATTGAAGAGGGCTTTGAAGCATTTGTAAGATCGAACTATAAAAAACCTAAGGCAGAATATTACATACCATTAGTAGTTAATGAAATGATCAATAATAAGAGTATGAAAATGTCTGTGATCCCTACTGATGCAACTTGGTATGGAGTGACTTATCAAGAGGATCGACCAACAGTGGTAGCAGCTTTAAAAGAATTATCTGATGCAGGTCATTATAATAATCCGCTATGGAAAAATGCTAAAAAGGTTGTTGCATAAGCTTTAGGAATGACGAAATAATAACTGTTACAACTTGGCTTGCCCTTTTCCAGTCTTAGAAAGCCAAAAAAAGAGTCCGTAGCCCTGCTATGCACTAGTTTT
>JALZWC010000911.1 GCA_023300255.1 Saprospiraceae bacterium
TGCTTGTATAAAGATCGTAAGAAACTGGATATTAATAGACCAATGTATTAATCCAAACGCTTTAGTAGATGCAGATGGCGATGGCTACAAAGGACCAGGGTACAAGAAAATTACTCAAGTAGTAACAGTAGTAGATACAGAAGGACCTGTTATTATGCCATTGAATGGGGTACTTGTAACTGAATTTAATTATAATGTATCTAATACTACAGTATCGAGTCCTTTATGTCAAGTAGATGAATTGACGCTACCATCTTTTAAGGCAATGGACAATTGTTCAACTGAAGAGTTGCCAGTAAGGGTAAGAGGAACAATAGGATCGCATGTATTAGTAGATGCTATACCTGGTACTTTGACGAATATACCAGTAGGTACGTACACTTTAACCTATTCAGCTGTAGATGGCTGTAAGAATAGAACTACTATGGATGTACAAATAGTGGTTGCAGATAATGGAGGACCAAGGTTGTATTGTTCACCTACCGCAGCAGTAGCATTAATACGCTCAAATATTGCAGGTAGTAATGAGGGTTCAATAGATTTATGGGCATCAGATATTGCTTGTAACATAGAAAGTTGTAACGAAATAGAAGAGTTAGTGATGGTATTTCCTGCTAGAACAACATTGGGTACTTCACCACCAGATGACGACAGAACTAGTCCAAATAGAACATTTACCTGTGCAAATGTAGGATTAAACAAGGTAGAAGTTTGGGCTAAAGACATAGCTGGTAATTGGGGATCTCCTATAGTGGTGGAAATTGATGTACAAGATAATGGCTTATGTTCGCCTATGGGTAATTCATTAGGATTTTCAGCAGAAGTAGGGCCAGGAATGATAAGTGGAATAGTTGATAATAGCAATGGCAATGGACCATATACAGTATCTTGGAGTGGACAGTCTTCAGGTAGTATAGTGACAAGTGGTAGTTATACTATACCATCTCTGTCAGCGGGCACCTATACTTTGGTTGTAACAGATGCGAATGGAAATTCTTCTTCTCAGACTGTGACAGTGGCAGCAGCACCAGCATGTGATGTAACATTTGCCTTAACAGGAGGAGCGGGTATGATAGATATAATAATGGCGACAGGTAATTTACCATACTCTATAAGTTGGAGAGGTCCAATGGATGGCGATGCGCAATTGACAAGTGGCAACACATTTAATATACCTTCATTACCAGCAGGTATCTACACGGTATTTGTAACAAATCTTACTTGTTCTACTTCTCAAACTGTTACAGTAACAGAAGCACCAGAACCAGCATGTGATGTAACATTTGCATTAACAGGAGGTGCGGGCACAATAGATATTACAATGGCGACAGGTAATTTACCATACTCTATAAGTTGGAGAGGTCCAATGGATGGCGATGCGCAATTGACAAGTGGCAACACATTTAATATACCGTCCTTACCAGCAGGTATCTACACGGTGTTTGTAACAAATCTTACTTGTTCTACTTCTCAGATTGTAACAGTAGAGCCAGTATGTGATGTAACATTTGCGGTAACAGGAGGAGCGGGAATGATAGATATAACAATGGCAATGGGTGACTTACCGTATTCTATAAGTTGGAGAGGTCCAACGGATGGAGATGCACAATTGACAAGTGGCAACACGTTTAATATACCTGCATTAGCGCCAGGTATCTACACGGTATTTGTAACAAATCTTAACTGTTCTTCTTCTCAGACGGTGACAGTGTCAACAGCAGTGCCAGTATGCGATGTAACATTTGCCTTAACAGGAGGAGCGGGTATGATAGATATTACAATGGCAATGGGTGACTTACCGTACTCTATAAGTTGGAGAGGCCCAATGGACGGAGATGCGCAATTGACAAGTGGGAATACGTTTAATATATCTTCCTTACCAGCAGGTATCTACACGGTATTTGTAACAAACCTTACTTGTTCTACTTCTCAGACAGTGGAAGTGACGGAAGTAGAGCCAGATTGTGATATTACATTTAATTTAACAGGAGGAGCGGGTATGATAGATATAACAATGGCGATGGGTGACTTACCGTACTCTATAAGCTGGAGAGGACCAATAGATGGAGATGCGCAATTGACAATGGGGAATACTTTTACTATACCAGGATTAGTTGCAGGTACTTATACGGTATTTGTAATAAATCGTAACTGCTCTTCTTCTCGGACTGTGATAGTGACAGAAACAGACCCAACATGTGATGTAACATTTGCAGTAACAGGAAGAGCGGATAGGATAGATATAACAATGGCAACAGGAGGTTTACCATACTCTATAAGTTGGAGAGGTCCAATGGATGGCGATGCGGTATTGACAAGTGGTACTAGTTTTACTACACCTGCATTAGCACCAGGTATCTACACGGTATTTGTAATAAATAGTACCTGTTCTGTTTCTCAGACTGTTGAAGTATTAGGTGTTTCATGTCCTGTATTATTTACAGCATTATCAACAGCAGGAGCGGAAGTAGGAGTAATTACAGGAACTATAACGGACGGCTCTCAACCGTATACTATAAGTTGGACTGGAGGAGCTACGGGAGCTTCAGCTTCTCAAATAATTAGTGGAAATAGTTATACAATACCTTCCTTAGTAGCAGATAACTACACTGTTACCATAATGGATTCTAATGGTTGTTCTTCTTCTCAAGAAGTTAGAGTATGTCCTACAATAGAGTTTATTGCAACACAAGGAATAGGAGAAATTAATGTGACAATGGCAAACGTACTTTTACCTGCTACAATAAGTTGGAGTAACTCAGTGCTGGAAGTATCAGATTTCTTCAGATTGACCGTTGGGAATAGTTATACCATTCCTTCTCTAGAAGCAGGTACTTATACTGTGTTTGTTACAGATGCGAATGGCTGTAACTCTTTTCAAAACATTACGGTAGAAGATTCAGTAGAAAGAGATGAAGCACGAGATCAAGCAGCAATAAGTGGTACGATCCTTAATGAGACTGGATCATCAGTAGAAAACGTATCGGTTAACTTGGATGGTCATAATAGGACTCCAATAGTGACAGGTACTACAGGTAGTTACCAGTTTGCTGTACCAATGCATCAAAATTATACCGTAACGCCAGAGAAGGATATGAATCCTTTAAATGGGGTATCAACATTTGATCTAGTATTAATCAGTAAGCACATATTAGGAATTGATCCTTTAGATACACCATACAAGCACATTGCGGCAGACATTAATAAGTCTGGAACGATTACTGCTTTTGACATGGTTCAATTGAGACAATTGATTTTAAATGTCAGTGCTGACTTCCCTAATAACGATGCTTGGAGATTTGTAGATGCGAACTATCAGTTTGCAACTAACAATCCAGAGAATGAATCTTTTGCAGAGATTGCAGCCATCAATGATTTGTCTTCTGATATGGATGCACATTTCGTAGCTGTTAAGGTAGGTGATGTTAGTGGAAATGCAGTTGCTAATACTTTGGCTTCTAGCGAAGCAAGAAGCTTTAGTGGAGCGGCGATATTTAGTATGGAAGACCAAACATTTGAGAGAGGAGAACTGATTGAGGTAGCATTTAATTTGAAAGAGATCAATCAAGTTCTTGGCTATCAATTTACACTAGACATTGATCCTGCAGTTGCTGAAATTGTAGAATTAAAAGAAGGACTAGCTACAGAAGCTAACTTTGGTCTAATGAATGTAGAGCGAGGCCAATTGACAACAAGTTGGAATCAAACAGAGGAGGCGACTGTAACGGGCGATATGTTTACTTTAGTTATAAAAGCAAATCAAGGAGGACGATTGAGTGAAATAATTCAATTAACTTCTGCTTTGACAGCTAAAGAAGCTTACAACGATGCAGGACAATTATTAGATGTTGCACTTGAGTTTGGTGCTACGGAGGAAGCTTTCAAGCTTTATCAAAATACACCAAATCCATTTAAGGAGGTAACAACTATTTCATTCGACTTGCCAGCAGCTACTACTGTACAGTTGACAATCTTTGATGTATCTGGAAAATTAATGAAGTCTATTACTGGCGAATTTAATAAAGGGTACAACGAGGTGCAAATCAACAAATCAGAATTAGCAGAGAATGGCATTTACTTCTACAACTTAGAGACAGCAGGTCATGTAGCTAAGAAGAGAATGATCTTAATTGACTAAATTTAATTACTAGCTTTATGGTAGAAAATACTATATGCTAAATAAGGCCCTCTTAGAAATTTTTCTAAGAGGGTTTTTTTTTTAGTTTTTTTCAAGGAAAAATACTAGCATTTGAATTTGGTTACCAACCTATGTTAAAAACCAGATGAGCATTTTATAAAGATAATTGGTAATATCTTTTGTATTAGAGACTGGAGATTGACTTACTAAAGACAGTTGGGTTTTGTTGATTAAAGTGTGTTACACCGCATTTTATAGAGCACAATATGTTGATAAGCAATGTTTTGCGTTTTCTGCGAATTCTGCGTGACAATAAATATTGAACAGTCTCTTTTACTAGTTGATATTCGAATTCTTTCCTTGCTTATCCATCATTTCGAATCCCATTCTCTTTAATATAATGCCCTTTAATCAACTCTTCTATAGTAGCTATTCTAATAGACAAAACAGCTCCTTTAAAATGTAGTGCCTTATCGACCATAGCGTGATTAAAGTCAACCTGAATAAATTCTGAGGTGATGTCAATAATCTTACCATTATGATTTAAGCCTTCATCATCCATTAAATTAACAAGATTGCCAATTTTGATATAATCATCTGGTACGTCGCTTGCTCGCTTAAAATCTTCTGGATTTATTTTTAAAATATTTAAGGCATTAGATCTCCCATAAGCTTGGTCTATAGATAAGATAAAATCAAAGCTATCGTCTTCTTTTAGTCCAGCTAAATTTTCTTCAAAACTCGCTAATAATTTTCCTGTTCCAAAAAGAGCGGTAAAAGGATATCGGGAATCCATACGTTCCAATAATTCCCCATCGCCATTTGTTTCTCTTAGTTCATAGACGATAGTAACTACTTTATCTTCTTCAATTATTAATTTCATAAATACTTATCAAGTTGAGTAATGATTTGTTTATCTAAATCACTTTTGTTTAAATAAAACGCTTTATTGTTTTTTAATAACTTATCTAATTTTTTATTCTTCTTCCAAAGTAAAACCTTTCCATTTAAAACATTTGTACCATAATAGATAAGCAGATGCCCTAGAAACAGATCTCTTTCTAAGGGTTGAACTTGTATAGAGAATTGGGAATGGTTCTCTTCTTTATCTCTAAACTCAGACACTAAGTGATTCTCCGTCCTATTCATCCTTCCTATTCCATTGAAATTGGTGTTATTGATTTTTAGTTTTATTTCTCCTAGTTCATTAATGACTTGAAAGTATAATGGAATTAGATAGTTATTGTTGTCAAGATAAAAACCTAAATAATCCCCTATTAGGAAATTGATGATTTCGATTCTATTAATAGAGGTAGATAAATCGGAATCTTTATTTGGCAAATTACCATTTACTTCCAAACGTTGTGAATATAGATGATAGTAAAAAACTGGATTAATAGCTTTACTAATTACCTGTTGCTGTTGTGTTGCGGCATCGGATACTTGTTCTAAAACCATTTTGCCTATCACCGGATTATTACTCTTATCAAAGCCACAATAAGCCCCTAATAATACAGGTTTATTCTGCATCATATTCCCGTAAAATAAATTTACAAAACACTCTTTACCTACACTTGAGTTGTCCTTGCTGAAGTAAAAGGATAAAGCGCTGCCTCCTGTAGAAGTACATTTCCCATAATAGGTATAAAAGTTAGCCTTATTATTCCCTTCCCAATTTCTAATCTCCCAAGTAGCGGTCTTTAGGTTGAAAATAGTGAACTTAGATTTTACATATAATTGTTTGTCGATCACATAGTAGCCAACATAATAGAGTACATCAATCGTTTTATCGGTCTCTTCAAAATGATTTTTTTCTTTGTGCCTAATTTCATCACTAATATAAGGAGAGTTCTTTAAGTAGTGACTATAATTATCATATCCAACCGCTAAAATTAAAAGAGATAAGTAATCTTTTCTTAGTCTTACATAATTGCTTTTTCCTTTTTCAATTTCCTTTATTTTATTATAAATATACTTTCCATTAATCTGTTGACCGGTTACTTTTGAAATAAATCCTTTTAGGTTCGGTAGTTTTTCATCATAACTACTAAAACCATATAATTGAAAAACGGTTAAAGTTTTTACCTCCAGTGAATACTGTTTGGTGAATATGGCTAAAAGCTCTTTATGTAAACTTAAAAATAACTCAAATGATACTTGAACTCCTTTAGTATTCATGTTCTAAAATTATTTTATTCCATTTAAATTCCTAAAATGTAAATTTATGATAAAATGAATAGGAATACAGGAATAAATTAATTTTAGCTATTAATTTTGATTCTAAAATAGCTTAAAATGGACTCGAAAATAAAACAACCGACAATAGATTTTTCAAACTTATCAATTGCTTTTAAGGCAAAATCTGATAAAGAACTTAAAAGAGCCTCTTTCTTATTTCGTATAATGAGTCAAGAATGGCTGGTGAATATAAGTACTACAATGGGCTTATTGGCGCTTAAATTACACTTACCACTAACTAAGACTATAATAGAAGCGACCATTTTTAAACAATTTATTGGTGGCACTTCCCTTGAAAAATGTGTAAGCACTATTGCGAAACTAGAACTTAATAACACAGCCACTATACTTGACTATGGGGCAGAGGCAAAGGATACAGAAGCTGATTTTATCAAAACACAAGAAGAAAACATAGAGGCGATCCATTTTGCAAGGGCTAAAGAGAGTGTTCCAATCATTACCGTGAAAGTTTCAGGATTTGCTAGGAATGAATTACTGGAACGGATTCAAGAAGGACTACCACTTAATCCTACAGAACAAGTAGAGTATGATGCACTAATAGAAAAGATAGAAGCTATCTGTGCAGCAGGTGAAAAAGATGGCGTAGCGATATTTATTGATGCGGAGGAGAGCTGGATTCAAAATACAATCGACCAGATTGCCACAAAGATGATGCAACAGTATAATAGAAAAAAAGTGATTGTCTATAATACTTTCCAGATGTATAGAAAAGATCGATATGCTTATCTAGTAAATTCTTATGAGGAAGCTACACAAGGAAATTATCTGTTAGGAGCGAAGTTAGTTAGAGGTGCCTATATGGAAAAAGAAAGGTTAAGAGCAACAGATAAAGGATATCCAAGTCCCATCCAAGATACCAAAGAAGCAACGGACGCTGATTTCAATAAGGCGCTAACATTCTGTTTTGACCATTATGAACAAATCGGTTTTTGTAATGCGACCCATAATGAAAACAGTTGTCAATTGTTAGCACAGTTAATAGCAGAAAAACAGCTAGACAAACAGCACCCTCATTTTCTATTTGCCCAGCTTTATGGGATGTCCGATCATATCACTTTTAATCTGTCTCATGCAGGGTATAAGGCAGCAAAATATGTTCCTTACGGATCTATTGATGATGTTTTTCCGTATTTAGTTCGACGTGCTCAGGAGAATACGGCCATGCAAGGAGAGATAAGTAGAGAATATAATATGATAGCAAAAGAACTTTTAAGAAGAAAATAGATTTTATTTTAAAAAGAAAAATAAGTGATCTAATTAATTGAGTGTAAAACAATTCTGAGGCAGCCAATTAACTCATCCGATCACTTCCACAGGCTGACCGCTAATAGCTTTGAATCATACGTAGCCGCCAAATTTATTTGGCAGGCTCTATATAAT
>JALZWC010000912.1 GCA_023300255.1 Saprospiraceae bacterium
TTTTTAGGCGATTTTTCATAGGTAATTACCAGTTGCCAGTTGATTTTATACGAAGATTTGGACTATGTGTGCAAATCTTACATCATAAATCATATATCATATATCAGTCTGATTTTGACTAATTAGCAGATTTATGAACTATGATTTATGATTGCCAGAACCAATCACCCCTGCCTATTATGCTATAATTATGAAACTTCTTTACCTAAAAAACAACTACCCTATAAGGGGTATCTTATTTAACCCCTACTCCCTTATTATATAAAATTCTATCTTCTCAAAAATTAAGTACAACAGTTAAAAAAAGTAGCTCTTTCTATAAACATCCTATTTATATGCGAAAATGCTATTTTTTAACATACCTAAAACTAAAAATTATTATCCAGATACTGCCACTATTGCACAAAACACACATTCAGACAATCTTAATAAATAAAACTTCATTATATTACATAGCGTATACATTTTTAATAGTATCACAAACATATTAGACTGATGGTAAGAACTTCTTTAGAAACAGTAAACTTAAATGGGGCAATTGAGCATACTTACTTAAAGGCTAATTGTACTCCTGAAGATATCGAAGTACTCTGCCAAGAGGCTTTAACACATCAGTTCTATTCTTTATGTATCCCACCTTATTTTGTTTCCCAAGCAAGAAATATTTTAGGAAGCACTTCCGCTGTAAAAATATGCACTGTTATAGGGTACCCATTGGGATATAATGCTACAGGGGCAAAAGTGGAGGAAATCAAACGAGCCATTCTAGATGGTGCAGACGAACTAGATGTTGTGGTTAACATTTCTGCAATTAAAGCTGGAGATTGGAGTTTTGTTAAGAATGACATTGAGAGTACAACCATGATGGCACACCTCAAAGGAAGAAAGATAAAAGTCGTTTTTGAATCAAGAGAACTAGAAGCTGAAGAATTAAAACAACTTTGTGATATTTGTAAGAGATTTGGTGTTAACTATATTATGCCTAGTACTGGCTTCTCTCAATTATCTAGTACTCCTGAGCAAATACAGTATATCCGAAGTATCGTAGACCCTTCTATAAAGATAAAGGCAGAAGGTCGCTTCAAAACAAAATTAGAAGCTAAACAAATAATTAGTGCTGGCGCCAATAGAATAGGCACTACTACTGGTATTCGCTTGATTAGTAGTGTTTAAGATAGAAGTCAGAAGTCAGATCACTTCGCTGTCAGGGGTCAGACTTGAGGCGTTGACAGTGGGTCATTCAAATTAATTAGAATAGAAGTCAGATCGTTACGTAGTACATCTCTGCATAATGAAACATATAGTAAACTTACCCGCTATGAATTTGAGCAAGTTTTTTTTCACTTAAGATGCATTACTCCTGAAAGTTGTGTTTTATCTTTTTCAAAAATTCTTGATTTAGTTAACCCTAAATAATGACTCTTAGTCAGATAAATTTCAATTCTATTTAGGCTATCTACAAATCTAAATGCCGATTCACTAACTTCATTTCTAATTTCAATCTGGTCATCAACACTTGGTTGAATAATGGCTGTTCCTTTTAATTCTCTCCTATCTCTCCAATCAATTAATTCTATAAATTCATACTCAATTTCAGTTGCCGACCTTTTCGTTATATCTATTCCATGTGTTATTGACTCGTCTTTTTTTGTTTTACCTCCTCCACCTAAAAAGAAATATTTTTCATCCAGCTCAAAGGTTTTAAATCTTTGTTTTTTAAGCATTTCAATCTCTTGAATTTCACAAGGTTTTCCAATCCATTTTTCGTTTGGTTCTGTTTGAAGGATGCTCAATTTAACTTTGTAATCTTGACTTCTCACCAAGCTGTCTGGGTAATTACAAGCCAAATAAATAGTATCATTATTGTCAATGAATACAAAATCTTTTCTTTTGTCAAATTTTACATTTGTCTCGATTTGTTTCACGATTACTCGACTATCAAAGCAATCAGATTTAGGCTGACAACTTAACATAAATAAGAATGTTATTATCGTTAGTGAGGTAATAAGTAATAAGTAATAAGTAGGAAGTAATAAGTAATAAGTCGTAAGACATTGACAGTCAATCTTAAAAAAATCATAATGGTCTACTTTATTTTGACACTTCTATTTTGACACTGTTATTTTGCACACTGTTATTTTGCACACAACATTTGAATAACGAAGTCATTTAAAGATGTAATTTAATGTCCAAAATTCCTAAATGTTAATTACTTTTTTAAGCAGCATAACAGGGCTACGGTGCTTACATAAACATATCCGCTGGCGCAAAGGCTCCGCCTTGTGCCTACTATCCATAAGGCTTTGCCTTACTACTATAAACGATTAACGAACAATTTTTTTCTGAGTATTTTTCTTTGATAGGACAGTAAAAAAGAAGGTGGAACCTTCCTTGATAGGAGGCACAAGGCAATAGCCTTTGCGCCAGCGATTTTTAAACACATCGGCATATAGCTTAAAAAATCTTTTCCAAGTTCTTATAATAGAAATTCTTCGTAGTCCTTCCAGTTTATTACTGAAATACATTTTAAAAGTAGTATTTATAAAAAAAGCCATTTAGATTAGTAAATCTAAATGGCTTTTATCTAGTATGCGTCAACATCATAAATCTGACAGCGTAAGCGATCTGACCTCTGACAGTGCAACGGTCTGACTTCTTATCTACTTAGGCATCAATATTCGCATAGTGCGCATTCTCTTCGATAAATCTTCTTCTAGGTGGTACTTCATCCCCCATTAATGTTTCGAAGACACTCCCTACATTTTCAGCATCTGCAATAGTTATTTTACGTAACATACGAGTAGTTGGATCCATTGTCGTATCCCACAACTGATCTGCATTCATCTCTCCTAAACCCTTATATCTTTGAATTTTAACAGAGTTATCATCTGGTCCTTTACTCATTCCATCTACTGCTGCTTGACGTTCTTCTTCGTCCCAACAATATACTGATCTCTTACCTCTTTTGACTTGGTATAAAGGTGGTGCAGCAATATAAACATGTCCCTTTTCAATAAGCGGTAACATGTAATTGTAAAAGAAAGTTAAGATTAAAGTTACGATATGACTACCATCAATATCGGCATCACACATGATGACTACTTTGTGGTATCTTAGCTTTTCCATATTTAAAATACGTTCTCCTTCTTCGTTCTCTTCAATTCGTACGCCTAAAGCGGTGAACATATTCTTGATTTCCTCATTTTCATAAATCCTGTGCTCCATCGCTTTCTGTACATTCAATATCTTACCACGTAATGGTAAAATCGCTTGAAACTCTCTATCTCGACCTTGCTTCGCTGTTCCGCCGGCAGAATCTCCCTCGACTAAAAATATTTCTGAAGCTACTGGATCTTTAGAAGAACAATCCGATAACTTACCTGGTAAGCCGCCTCCTGTTAAGACATTCTTCCGTTGAACCATCTCTCTTGCCTTCCGCGCTGCATGTCTTGCCGTAGCTGCTAAAATCACTTTATCAATGATTTTTTTAGCCTCTTTAGGATTCTCTTCCAAGAAGTATTTAACTGCTTCCCCCATACATTGAGAGACAATAGCTGTCACTTCTGAATTTCCTAATTCCCCTTTAGTTTGTCCTTTAAATTGCGGTTCCGGCACTTTTACAGAGACCACTGCAGTTAAGCCTTCTCTAAAATCTTCTCCTGCAATCGCAAATTTTACTTTCTTGAACAAACCGTTGTCATCTCCATATTGCTTAAAAACTCTGTTAACAGCTCTTTTAAAGCCATTTACGTGCGTTCCTCCTTCTCTTGTATTAATATTATTAACAAAAGAATATAAGTTCTCTGTATAAGAAGTATTGTACTGCATAGCAACTTCAACTTCTACCCCATCTTTTTTACCGATAACATGAATAGGGCGAGAAATAATTGACTGCCGAGCTGCATCTAAGTGTTCTACGTATTCTATCAATCCTCCTTCAGAATGAAATACTTCTGTTACAAATTCTCCGTTTTCATCTTTTGCTCGCTCATCTGTTAAATGAAGCGTTAATCCTTTATTCAAATAAGAGAGTTCCTTCATACGAATCGCTAAGGTCTCGTATTTATAAACTGTTGCTTCAAGGATTTCTGAATCTGCTAGGAAAGTGATGTAAGTTCCTGTAAAATCTGCTGTACCGACCTCTTTTACTTCTGTCTGTGGAATTCCTTTAGCATACTCCTGTGTGTATTCTTTCCCATCCCGAAATACCCGCGCTGTTAAACTAGACGATAGCGCATTCACACAAGAAACACCTACTCCATGCAGACCACCAGATACTTTATAAGTATCTTTATCAAATTTACCACCAGCATGCAATACGGTCATTACTACCTCTAAAGCAGATTTTTGTAGCTTTTCATGCATCCCTACAGGTATACCCCGTCCATTATCTTTTACCGTAATGGAATTATCCTTATGAATGAATGTTTCTATGGTATCACAATGACCAGCTAGATGCTCATCAATAGAGTTGTCAATAACCTCCCAAACTAAATGATGTAGCCCTTTAGAATCGGTGCTACCGATGTACATCCCAGGTCTTTTTCTTACGGCTTCTAAGCCCTCTAATGCCTGAATGTTGTTTGCTCCATAGTTGCCTTTATCACTTGGAGTATTTGATTTATTTTCAGCAGTTTCCATAGCCGCAAAAATACAATAATTATACGGTATTTTAAAGGTCTAAATAGCCTATAAATAGCTGATTTCGGGTAGGATATAAAAGGGAAGTCAGCCCTAAGACTACTTCGTTGTCAGACCGTACCTTCGAAACTGCTAGAAGCCAAGTGTGAATCTTGTTAATATCACATTTTTAACTACTACTAGTTCCGAAGATACACTCTAATTTTCGGCTTAGAATTTATACAGAAAAACTTTCTCCACAAGCGCAAGTTCTAGCTGCATTGGGGTTATTAAAAGAAAAGCCTGTACCATCTAATCCGCCCGAAAATTCTAAGGTGGTATTGAACAAATAGAGTACACTTCTTAAGTCTGTTACAATTTTCACCCCATTATCTTCAAATACTTGATCGTCAGGCTTTGGAACATTATCAAAGTCCATATTATAAGATAATCCAGAGCAACCCCCACTTGTTACGCCTACTCGGACGAAATAATCATCTCCATATTTTTCTTTTGCTCTGATCTCTATTACTCTTTGTTTTGCTGAATCTGCTACGAATAACATAGTTTTATTTTTTTCCCCCATGACTACGTCATGGGCTACAGGATGTCGTCCCGTTGGGACTTACCTATTACTTATTACTTATTACCTATTACCTATTACTTAAATCAATCCATCTTTATGGAGTTCCCATACGGGGCTTAAATCTCTTAGCTGCTGTACGCCTGTTATTACTGCTTTTATCGTTGTTTCTATTTCTTCTTCTGTCGTAAAACGCCCTAAACTAAAGCGAATAGAAGACTTTGCTAGACCATCTTCAATCCCCATTCCTGTCAATACATGAGACGGATCAAGCGAGGCAGAGGTACAAGCAGAACCTGTTGAAACTGCTATATTTTGGTTAAAAGTCATTAATAATCCTTCACTATCTACATATTGAAAGGAGATGTTACTAACGTGTGGCATCCGATCCTCTTTACTTCCATTAACACTGCTAGCCTCTACTTGTTTCAACAAGGCTTCTTCCAATTTATTTCTTAATCCTTTCAATCGCAAGGTTTCTGCCTCCATTTCTGATTTAGCAATGGCTGCTGCTGCTCCAAATCCTACTATTCCCGGTACATTTAAAGTACCTGAACGCATGCCGTTCTCATGTCCACCTCCACTCATTTGCTCGGTTACCTTTACGCGCGGACTTTTACGGCTAACATATAATGCACCAACGCCTTTAGGTCCGTACATTTTATGTGCGGTAAATGCCATTAGATGTATACCTAAGTCTTTTGGCGCTACGGGTATTTTACCCACTACTTGGGTCGCATCACTGAAAAATAAAACGCCTTTTTCTTGACATATTTCTCCAATTTCTTTCATTGGCTGCAAAACCCCTGTTTCATTATTCGCCCACATAATCGACACCAATATCGTATCTTCTCTGATCGCATTTTTCAATGCTTCCAAATTTATCAAGCCTTCTTTGTCCACTTCTAAATAGGTAATCTCTCCGCCATGCTTTTCCAGATATTTGCAAGTGTCCAAAACAGCTTTGTGTTCTGTGGCTACCGTAATGATGTGCTTTCCTTTACGACGATACATTTCAAAAACACCTCTTAATGCTAAATTATCTGATTCTGTGGCTCCTGAAGTGAATATAATTTCTTTTGTTTCGACGTTTATTAAGTCTGCAATGTGTTCCCTTGCTGTAGTTACGGCATCTTCTGCCTCCCATCCAAAAGGATGATTTCTACTGGCTGCATTTCCTGGATGTTCATAAAAAAACGGGAGCATAGTATCTATGACTCTTGGGTCGCAAGGGGTTGTTGCATTATAATCTAGGTATATTCTTTTATTGGTCATTGATTGGAATATTCTTGTCTGTATTCTTGGAAATCACTTAGGCAAAGAGTAAGAATAAATTAGCCATTTTAACCTGCCC
>JALZWC010000913.1 GCA_023300255.1 Saprospiraceae bacterium
ACATACTACTATACATAAGAAAAGAGCAGAGAATAGAGAGCAGAGAATAGAGATAAATTTCGCTTAAAAAATGACCAAATTTCGTTGTTTGTAAACGAAGTCTGTCTCTACTCTCTATTCTCTGTTCTAGTTCACATTGTATAGTAGTATGATTACTTCACTTAGAGTATATTTAAATATACGATTAAAATAATTTATAATTAGTTACTGGTGGGTACATTTTGTCAGAAATCGGGCAATATGAATAATTTGATACAAAAGGGCAAAAAAAAACTGCCTATTTACGATTATCGCAAATAGGCAGTAATTTTAAATAACTAATTATTTTAGTTATTATTAGTGGGTAATGAGAGACTCGAACTCCCGACCCCCTCGGTGTAAACGAGGTGCTCTGAACCAACTGAGCTAATCACCCTTTACGCCTTTCTTTCAAAGCGAATGCAAATGTATAAGATATTCAAATACAATGCAAGTACAATTTGAAAAAAAACAATAAATATTCTTCTTCTAACACACCAAAACCCCTATAAAAATGCGTTATTTTTACCTATCTAATTGATTCCTACGAAGATACGGGTCGAAAATTATTTAAAAGTAATTGGGATATGGTTTGATTTTTTCTTCTAAGAATCCACTTAATGCCAAATATTGGTAGAAGAATACTCAATAAGAAACAACCTATGAAAAAAATACTGCTCTGGATAGTGCTCCTTTTTGCCATCATCTTAATAGTTTCTATAGGCATTGCTGTTGTTTTTGAAAAGCAAATTGGGCAACAACTAATTTCAGCTATTAATAAAGAGTTAGTGCATGATATTGAGGTAGAAGATTTCGAATTGTCTTTATTGAAAGGCTTTCCATATGTATCTGCCCGTCTAAATAACGTAAAGGTGCCTGATAAGCGTAAAAACTTATTATTGGAAGCAGAGACCATGTCTTTTAATATTGGACTGTTAGGCTTGCTACGCTCTAATTTAAACATCGGAAAAGTAATTATTGAAAATGGGGCTTTGTTTGTTGAAATAGATCGAAGAGGACAAGCTAATTTTCTGATCACTAAAGAAAGTGAAGCGAAAGAGGCTGCAATGACCGGTGCTGATTTTTCCTTATCGCTAAAGGAAGCGACCTTAAATAATATGGAACTAATCTATATAGATCGACAATCCAAACAGGAGATGAAATTGCTTTTGCAAAACGCCTCTTTTACTGGTGAATTTGATAGTGCTGAATTTTCTTTAACTAGTGATGCGACTATCGAGTCTAATTTTGTAGAATTAGAAGCTAAGCGATATTTAGTAGGCAAGCAATTGGGATACGATGCTACAATCTATGTTGATCTAAATAATGGTTTGTATGAATTCCAAGATGTTATTTTAACGGTAGATCAAAATGATTTTGATATTAAAGGGACGGTACAAGAACTAAAGAAAGGAACTAATTTTGATCTTGTTGTGCATAATAAGAGTGGAAATTTAGAATCTGTCATACAGTTAATGCCAGAAGAATACGAGTATTTAGAAGGTTTCTCTAGTAGAGGAAATTTCGATTTTGATATTTTGGTAAAAGGAAAATTGAATGCGACGGAAACACCAGCAGTAGATTTTAATTTCGGTTTATCAGATGGGAGTATCCAACATGATGAACTAAGTAGTTCCCTAAAGGATGTTTCTTTTGCTGCTAGTTTTAAAAATGGAAAATCGCCTTCTGGTGATGATGCTATTCTAGAGATCAATAATTTTAAGGGGTATTTTGATAGAGAATTAATTGAGTCTAAATTAAAAGTGAGTAATTTAAACAGTCCTCATATTCAGCTAGACTTAAATGGCACATTACCAGTTGAATCTATCTATGAATTTATGAGAATGGACTATATCGAAGATGGCGATGGGGAAATGGAATTGCGGAATATTCATATCAATGGTAATTATGAGGATATGATTAGTACTTCCCGAATTCATAGGGTATACGCAAGTGGAGAAATAGAGTTTGATGATGCTTCGATTACAATTAATGACGAAGAATTGACACTAGATAAAGGTGTAATAGCCATGAAAGATAACCAGCTTAGGGCAGTCAATGTAAAACTGGAGGGCGCTGGATCAGAAATACTTTTTGATGGTTCTTTCACCAACGTTATCCCTGTTTTGTTAGCAGATTCTATTAATAGTAAAGATGCAAAATTAAAATTTGACGCTCAATTAAAAGCAAAGGAAATAGACATAGATCGCCTATTAACTGCGGTT
This sequence comes from Saprospiraceae bacterium, assembly GCA_023300255.1. Taxonomy (GTDB): domain Bacteria; phylum Bacteroidota; class Bacteroidia; order Chitinophagales; family Saprospiraceae; genus JAFMDF01. The sequence continues at coordinate 2,244 of JALZWC010000913.1, forward strand.
AATCTCAAGTTAGAAGAAGAGGAATTAGTAGCCAAAGGAGCTGTTGTAGATTCTTTAAAAGAAGAACAAACGCAAAAACGAGAATATCTCACTAATTTTTTAAATGGCACCTTCGCCGTAGACGTTACCACTTTTAATTATAATGAAGTTGAAGGAGAGTACTTTACAGGAGAACTTAGTTTTAAAAATCAAGAAATGAGTATTGTGGGGGCGGTTAAAGATATGATGGGCGGATCTATAGACATAGATGGAACGGCTTATTTTGACGAAGCGACGAGCCTAAAAGCTAATGTAATCTGTAATGATATCATTGCTAAGGAATTCTTCCGACAGATGGAGGACTTTGGGCAGGAAGTGCTAAGTTATAGAAATCTGGAAGGTATCCTAAGTACGAGAATGGCGATCTCTTCTAAATGGGATAAAGTAGGGGAATTTTCTTATGATGATCTAAGAGTCTTAGCTGATGTGACCGTAAAAGATGGTGAATTGAATGACTTCGGTATCTTGGAAGATTTCTCTTCGTATATCAAAGTAGATGATTTAAAAAGGATCAAATTTGTAGATATGCGCAATTGGTTTGAAATTAGGAATCAGCGAATATATATTCCTGTTATGCTAATTCAAACCAATGCGATGAATTTATTATTGAGCGGAGATCATTCTTTTGAAAATGAATTTGATTACAATATAAAAATTAATGCTGGACAGATTTTGTCTAGCAAGTTTAAAAAACATAATCCAAGTCTAAAACCTCAACCTGCTAAAACGAATGGTTTGTTCAATTTATATTTTAATACTTCTGGTAATTTCGATGACTATGAAGTAAAGACGAACAAAAGTAAGGTTAAGCAAGCTTTTAAGACTAGTGAGTATCGCAAGAATACTGTTCAAGCGTCACTGGATAAGGCATTTGGTAAGGCTTATCGAATGAAAATTCCTGCAGCTTATGAGGCTAAATTTAAAGATGTTAAGAATATAGATGGATTTGAAGAAGGGGAGATCCAATATCTGGATCCAATATCTGGTGGGCGTGATTGATGATTTTTGTTTTTATATAAGGCAGTGCCATTGCGCCAGCAACCTTGCGTTACAATTTGAAAACGTACTTTTTCCGCTGGCGCAAAGGCTATGCCTTGTGCCTTCTATCATGGAAGGTTTTACCTTCTCTTTTTATTCAATCTTACCTTTTATAAAGCAACAAGTCTAATTGGTTATATCATTTTAAATGTAAAGGCAAAGCCTTACGGATAGTAGGCACAAGGCACAGCCTTTGCGCCAGCGTAATAACTTAAAAAAATCCCCATTGCACCAACATCACAATTAAATAATTTGAAAATAGTTCAGAAAGAAGATTGATTTGCTTAGTTTTAGTCATACTACTATACATAAGAAAAGAGCAGAGAATAGAGAGCAGAGAATAGAGATAAATTTCGCTTAAAAAATGACCAAATTTCGTTGTTTGTAAACGA
>JALZWC010000914.1 GCA_023300255.1 Saprospiraceae bacterium
GTTATACTTGATGTTCTTCCTATCTTAGAGGTAAGAAGTGTCAACTACTTTTGTGATTTGGATAAACTTGTCCAACTTCCTGTTTTAATTCAACAATTAAAACAAGAAGTTGCTGGACAAAAAGGATTTCTATTAGATTCTCAAAGTCACAAATAGCAAGAGCCCATCTCTTAGCCTAGTAGATAGTACCAAACGCTGTCAATGTCCAAAAAAATATTACCTCTTACTTATTACCTCTTACTTCCTAATGAACAATCAATTTGTCATTAATCATTTCAGAAGCACCATCAATATGTACCGCTACTTGATACAATCCAATAGGATAGTTAGACGTATCTAGTATAAAGTCTGACTGGCCTGTTTGTTTTTGATAAGTCTGAACTATTTGGCCAACGGTATTACTTAAATAAATAATAGCTTTTTGGCTTGTCCAATCTTTCAAGGCAATCGTTACACTATTGCGGGCAGGGTTTGGAAATAAAGTCAAAGCATTGGGTGCGCTGTTGGCTATACTTAAATCGGCAGTTGGAGTTATCTTATTAAAGGTAGGGGGCACATTAATTGTAAGGCTACAAACTTCTCTATTTTTGGAATTTTTAACGACTACATAATGCGTACCTATAGCGAGTTTTCGTTCAACAAAGTGGCCACAGCTAAAGCTGCATACAAAGCTATTAACAATACCCATTGGATCAGAAGATATTTGATATTGGTAATCTAAATTGGCGACTCCTTCAATTGACAAGTCCCCTTGATCCGTATAATTGATTAATACTTCATTACATTCTTTGACTTGGACATTATTAGTTTCTGTTATAGGTAAATCACAAGAATGGTTAGTATAAAAAACATTACTTGCAGATTGAATAATTGTATTGTTTCCTATAATATCTGCCAATGTTGTGTTGGTGATATGTCTTATGTCTTCCATTGACAATAATGGATCTCGGGTGTAATAAAAACGATCTGCTTTTCGAAGTTGATCAAATTGATTGGTGAGCATTGCTTGAAGAGAAGGACCGAATGTTTTTCCAGGTAGCGTCTCTTCCGATAACAATCCAACCCATGGATCAATATTTTGAACCGTCCCGTATAGATCTTCTAAGGTAGCAGCTACATAAGGGTCTTTGTTGATTTGAGAAAAATTACTGATACTATAAAGACCGATCATATTCCGTAAGCTATTATAATCTGGTAAACCGTGATCTCGGCCTCTTTGAATATTGAGTGCTGCTAGATCTAATCCTCCAGCACCGGGAGGGCCAAACAATAAATTTCTAAGTGGTCCCACTATTTTGGCATCTACACTTTCTTGTGTTTGGGCATGTAACCCTCTTAATATAGGAGCGATACCTTCTGCTTGAATTAAGCTGGGATTAAAAAAAGCATTTTCTAAAGGCATTAATTCTATAGCTTCGGAATTACTTTGATTGCAGTCTTGATACAGAAAAGGAATTTCAGAAGTTACCATAGTATGCCCAAGACGATAGGCAGCAGTAGTAAAGGAGTTGAAAATTTCACCAGTAGCATGTGTTTGATAGGTGTTTTCTTGCAGCACAATTCCTATAGCTGGTAGTAATTCATTATACACAATGGATTGAATATATCCATTAATCATTTTTCGGGCATACTGATAATTTTGCTCATCATTACATCTACCATTTACTATTAATTCGTCACAGATTCTATTATGGGCTCTTAAAAATAAAATATGAAGGGCCGTCAAACCAGGTTGCTCATTAGCTCGGGCATCACCTGCTACGAATACCTTTAACAATCTACCAGTTCGGTCAATAGCACCGTCCATTGTTGGCGCATTAGGATCTATTGGGTCCTTGCAATTGCCTGTAGTTGTATTACATGGTAGTAAATCTCCATTAGGACTTGGAGAAATTTTTAATTTACCACAAGTTCCAGATCGGAGCCAATGAGCTCGTTCAACTTCAGAACCATAGACCATAGAAGCATCTATCCAAGCAGTATTTTCATTGATTTGCTGTCGTTGATTCTGGAGCATTATATAACTTCCTCTGGTAAATGGCATGGCCATACTTCCAGTTTGAAATGGATCAAATTGTGGATCACCAAAAGGTATGGAGATGGCAATTTCTTCAGAACCAGTCTTGGTCAAAGCAATATCGTGGTCTAAAAATTGTAGAAAAGTAAAGACCATTGAGCTTAATCCCGCAGGGTCTGGACGACTACTGTATTGGTTAAACATTTGATTACTGATACTACGTACATTGCCTCTGTCAACCATAGTAGTACCGTCAGATTGATAATAGGATTCCGTATTCATACGCGCAAAAGTAATGCCTGCTTGTCCTTCAAAAGGTTGTCTAAGGTCATTAAAACTTCCATTGATTGTACGGTAATCGAAGATATTACTTTGGTTGACGTTTTGTGCAGTAGTAGAATTAAAAAGTACCATACTGAATACCAAAACGCATAATACTTGCTGATAACTAATGTGCTTTCTCATAGGAAGTGCTTCACTTTTAATGATGACTATTAGACTGAGTAATAAGCCTAATAATAATTAGGGAATTGAGTAAGGAATAAAATACCCATTGGAATATCGTTATTTCCACCCGACTGATTTTCATAGGAGGGTACATAAATATAGAGGTATAGCAGATTTACAACTCTATTTTTAGGTACACTCAAATGGAACCTTCTAAGGCGTGCAGGAAAGATCAAATCAGAATGTGTAGATTATTTCCTAATATTGCCTGACTTAAGGTAGGGTAATTCTCCAATGAAATATTATAGCAATAATGCTACGAATAAAGATATTACCGCAAGATATTATTTTGTAAGTGATTTTAGATCAGGCAGTTATAGCTGCCAGCTTTAGGAAAGAATATTGTGACTGCTAAGGTAATCAAATAAATGATTTATGCTAAATAAACAGAGCATATTTTTTTTAGAAACTTAGGGATCAGGAAATAAATAATCTACCATTCTGACTTGTCCTTTTTCCTTGTAAAAAAACTTAAAAATGAAGCCGTAGCTCTGCTATGCCTTAATT
>JALZWC010000915.1 GCA_023300255.1 Saprospiraceae bacterium
AATTATCAGAAGTTTACAGGGCAAGGAGGAATTGGATTGGTTTCTAGTCGTTTAAGTTTGGAAATGCCTATTGTAGAGGGGAAGAGTTCTATTATATTAGGTGGACGTACGTCTTATTCCGATTGGATTTTCAATGTCATCAACGTACAAGAAGTGAGAGAAAGTGCAGCTTCTTTTTATGATGCTAATGTGAAAATAGCGCAACGATTTGGGGGTAATGGCAAATTGTCGCTATCCCTTTATAGAAGTAGTGATAATTTTAGATTTGCGACAGAATCTGATTTTAATTGGGCAACGAGCGGCGCAAACGTGGAGTTTAGTTATTTATTAAAAGATAATCTATCCATGTCGGTAGAAGCAGTTGTGAGTGATTATAATAGTTCCTTAGCCGACCCTGATGGGAATGATGCCTTTGATTTAAAAAATGGGATTTTATATTATGGATTACAACCAGATTTTTTAATGACTCTAGGGCAACATACGGTGAATTTTGGTGGACAATGGCGAAGATATGAAATTGCTCAAGGGGAATTAAGTCCAGGAAATGACTTTTCGACGGTGATTCCTAAAAAGTTACCGACGGAATTGGGTCGAGAAGTAGCCGTTTATGTGCAAGATGATTTTGAAATAAATGACCGACTTTCCCTTTCCGCAGGCTTGCGCTTTAGTTTATACCAAAGCTTAGGCCCTGATGAAGTATTTACCTATGAGGAAGGAGTGCCAAGAACAACCGAATCTATTACTGGTAGTTTAAGTTTTGGAAGTGGAGATGTGATAAAAACTTATTCTGGTTTAGAACCTAGAGTTTCTTTGAAAATAGGATTAGATGATGCGAGTTCTTTTAAATTGAGTTATAATAAGACACAACAATTTATTAATCAAATTACCAATACTACGGCTGTTTCGCCAGTCGATTTGTGGCAGTTGAGTAATTTGAATATTGAACCAACTACCGCAAATAATTATTCTGCTGGTTTTTTCAAAAATTTTGCCAATAATAAATGGGTGACTTCTGCAGAAGTTTTTTATAGAGATATAGATAATTTAATCGAGTATAAAGAACGAGCAGATATTTTGGTGAATGACCATATTGAAACAGAACTATTATCTGGAATTGGTCGAGCCTATGGTTTAGAAGTATCCATTCGAAAAGCAGTCGGTCGATGGAATGGCTTGCTTGGTTATACCTTATCTCGAAGTGAACGAAGAGTGGAAGGCAACACCCTTGAAGAAACCATTAATAGGGGAGATTGGTTTCCTTCCAATTTTGATCAGTTGCATAATTTAAGTTTAGTGTGGAGTTATCAAATTTCAAAACGTAGTAATTTTTCCTTTAATTTTATTTGGAGTTCAGGGCGACCTATTACTGCACCTATTGGAAAATTTGGAGTTGAAAATGTGTTGAATATCGCCAATTATTCGGATAGAAATCAGTTCCGAATTCCAGATTATCACCGTTTAGATGTCTCTTACACTTTAGACACGAATCATAAAAAAGATAAAAAATGGGAAGGGAGTTGGACGATCTCTTTATTTAATGTGTATGGTCGACGGAATCCTTTTACGGTTTTCTTTAGCCAACGTTCCTTCCAAGCACCGAAGGCAAATCGTTTAGCCATATTGGGCGCACCTTTTCCTTCTTTGACTTATAACTTTAAATTTTTGTAAAGAAAACGTAACTGTTCAGCACGGAAGCTGGAACTCCCCCAAGCTTAGTCTCTTTCTGCCTCTGGGCAAAATCCCTCTCTCGGCTTAAAAAGAGTGAGGAACGGCTGCGCTTGAATATTTGAGTTTGTATGTTTTTAGTATAAAATATTAGATTTTTCTAAATGAATCAATTAAAAAAAATAAGTAGTCTATTATTAGTCGTCTTTCTATTCAGTACTTGTTTAGATGAGATCGCTATAGATGCACCTGTGTCTCCGCCCATTTTAACTGTGGATGGTCGCATCCTTTCTGCGCCTGGGCCTTATAGTATATTTTTAACAGAAAGTGCTCAATTTACGGCTGGTGCTGCAGGAATTCCAGACCTTGTGTCTGGTGCAATTATCAAAATAAGAGATGATCAAGGAATAGAAGAAACCTTAGTAGAATCCGAAGCTGGAGAATACCGCACTGCTGTGGATGGGATCAGAGGAAGGGTAGGACGAACTTACCAAATAGAGATTGAATTAAATGGGAAGACGTATTCTTCGGAGCCAGAAACAATGCTACCTGTGGTAAGTGCAGAAAGCCTAGAAGTGGAGGTAGCTACAAATGAGGAATTAAACGATGCAGGTAATTTCGTCACTTCTACAGCCATTACTGTTTTGGTGAATACGAATTTTCCAGAAGGAACGGATGGCAGCTTTTTAAGATGGTCTACCTTTGGAGAGTACGAATATGCAGAGATAGGCTCACAAGGGAATTTGAATCCACAGATCTGTTACATTACAGAAAATATAGATTTTGATAATGTAGTAGTAGCTAGTTCTGAAGAAGTAGCAGGTGATTTTTTACAGAAACAACCTGTCATAACAAGGGTAGTTGATTTTCGATTTACTGCCCGATATTGTTTTCATGTTGTTCAGCAATCTATTACAAAGAACGCTTATGATTTTTGGTCTGCTGTTGGGGCAGAGTTTGATCGTTCTGGAAATATATTTGAAACACCACCAGGTAAAATAAAAGGTAATATCTATAATAAGGCAGATGAACAAGAAGAAGTTTTAGGCTTTTTTAGTGCTTCTGCAGTAGATACGATTACCATTTTGGTAGAAGGAAGGGAGGTGGGTAATCCTACACCTCAATGTCGCCCTTTTCCTAGAGGACCAGAGTCTTGTACCAATTGTTTGCTAATTAATAATAGTACTCGAATCAAGCCTGCTTGTTGGGAATAGTATTAGTAGATGTCAGATGTCAGACCGCTGCGCTGTCAGCTGTCAGACTTATGACGTTGACAACTTGATGTTTACGAGTGTCATTAGTGATCTGACAGCGTAGCAGTCTGACTTCTGACCTCTGACTTCTATAAAAAAATTATGAGTTTTATGAAAAATATACTTATCCTATTACTTATTTGCTGGCAAATATCTTTAGTGGCACAGGAGAATATTAATCTACATTTTGATAAAAATTTCTATGTGTTAGGAGAAACAATTTGGTATAGTGCGTATCTAAATAGGGAGGATCCAACTAACCAAAAAGCAAATATGCTTAGGGTAGATTTAGTTAGAGGAGATGGTACTGTTCAGCAGAGAAATAATTTGTCAATTGAAAATGGAATAGGGAAAGGACTTATAGAAATCCCTTTAGATTGGAAAGAAGGTTGGTATACCCTTCACGCATATACAATTTGGAATCCGAATCCATCTATTAAGAATAGTGCATCGGTTAGTATTCCTATATACGATGATTTTAAGGAGCATCAAAAGGAAGTACGAGGGAAAGAGAAAACTACAGATACTTTTAAAAGCAGCCTTGCTTGTACCTTGAAAGCTTCAAAAAATAAATTCACAAGAAGAGAAAATGTTACGATAGATGTAGCAATGGACGCGCAGATAAATACAGGTAGCATATCTATAGCGGTAGTACCTAAAGAGTTATTGGAAGAGACAGATGACTTGATGCCAGTTCAAGCTGAATTTACAACAGCGAATAACCAACAACCAGAAGCAATTCATACTTTTTATGGACAAGTTCAATCATCAGAAAATAAGAAAAAACCATTAGGAATTGCCGTACATTATTTAAAAGACAATAAAGTCCAATGGACGGCTGCTGATGAGCAAGGCATTTTTACGACTACTAATGAATTAGGTATTAATCAAGGGGCACAAGTTTTTGGCTTATTCAATAATCAAAATAAAACGTATACAGAAGGAATAACTATCAAAAACCTTGATTTGACAAAATCCTTGAGTACTTCCGTTTCTTCGGCGACTACTTTGCCTTCGAATGATTATATCGAAAAATATCTAGCACAAAGTCAAAAGCGAAAAAAATATCAAGAGATTTTTGAATTGGAAAAAGCCCAATTAACAAATTCAAAAAACGTTGAGCAAAAAGAATTTCAACCTGATGCAGTTTATAATATAGCGGATTATTCGAGTATGACAAGCTTGGAAGAATTCTTAAAGGAAGTGATTCCTTTTATAAAGGTGAAGACTAAGGGAGGGCAGTTAGCTGTTACTATGTTCAATGAATTAAAAGATTTCACAGATAAAGATCCGCTATATTTAATTGGTAATCAATTATGTTATGATCAAGCTGCCATTTTGGAGATTCCTATTTCTGCGGTTGAATCTATTAGTTTATATAGAACAACTAATACCTTGAAAAGCCAGTTTGGTATTTTAGGAAACGATGGGGTTATCGGTATAAAAGTAAAGCAAAAAGAACGAGAGAAGATACTGGAGAAGTTGACTAATATTATCCCTGTTCAAGGAATCACTAAAGCGGATGCATTTGCGACAAGGAAGGGTTCTTTTGATCG
>JALZWC010000916.1 GCA_023300255.1 Saprospiraceae bacterium
CTTAGAAGGGAAAAGATTTTTTCATATACCAACTTGTTATTTGTGAACAAGTCTATTAATTAATGAAAATAAATATTTGATTATTAACAATCATTTATCGTAAAAAATTGTTTAAGTTTATAAGCAGTTGGACAAAATAAAAAACACAATTAGAATTTCATATAAACACATAGACTATATCTACTAGGTTTTTAGGTATTACTTTACTTTTGCCCAAGTACTTAAGTGGGTTTAATTAACACGACCCACTTACATCAATAAAAACAATAATATGCTAACAAAAGAAAAAGTACTTCAATCTATTCGAGATCTACCAAATGAGTTTTCTTTGGATGACCTTGTCGAAAAACTAATTCTATTGGAAAAGATAGAATTGGGATTACAGCAAGTAAAAGATGGTCAAACCTTAAGCAATGATCTTGCAAAGAAAAAACTCAAGAAATGGCTGAAATAATCTGGACATTCCAAGCTTTAGAGGATTTAAGTAATATAGCAGAATATCTTGCTAAAAACTCAGAAAGTTATGCATCTCGGATTGTAAATTTAATCCTTGCAAAGGTTGACTTATTGGCTTCATTCCCTATACTTGGTAGAATTGTCCCCGAGTCAAATATCACAAGTATTCGAGAATTGGTTATTAAAAATTATAGAGTAATTTATTCTATACAAGATAAAGATGTTATCTCTATTCTTGTAATTCGTCATTCTTCACGACCATTAGGTGATATTCCATTAGCCTAGTAACGACGAAAGAATAAATTGGTCATCTGGACGAGATTATTTTGTGCTCAGTTATTCTTTGAAAGAGAGAGTATTGTTGATACTATGACCGATTTCAAAGGATAAATGAGTGCAAAAGAAGCCGTCCTAGATGGACAAGTTATTTTTTTGTCGTTACTTACTGTGATTAAGGGGAGATAATAAAATCTTTGCTGATTATTAAGTCTATACATTTACCCGCCTCATTAAGTTGACTTCAAACAAAGAGACAAGTACAAATACCAATAGAATTACGGTATGGAAAACATATTAAGATGCCTTTGCGTACTATAGTGTTACACATTAGAGTTAGATTAGGTAATGAGTTAGTATAACATACTACCTACAAATTCACTAATCTTACTAACTTCTACACAATTAGCATGACACCGCAAAGCCATCTAAATGATTGACAACATAATAGCCTTCTCCATACAACAAAAACTTGTGGTCGCCTTGTGTATTGCAGGTTTAATAGGCTGGGGAATCTATTCTTTGCAAAACTTACCAATTGATGCCGTTCCAGACATCACCGATAATCAAGTACAGGTTATCACCAATGCCCCTACGCTAGCTGCACAAGAAGTCGAACAATTAATTACCTATCCATTAGAAATGGCGCTTGGAAATGTACCTGGTGTGTTAGAGGTACGTTCTGTTTCACGTTTTGGTTTATCTGTTATTACGGTCGTATTTAAAGAAGAGGTCGATATATACTTTGCTCGACAATTGATTGGAGAGCGTATCAAAGGTGCCGAGGAAGATATACCTAATGGCTTAGGAAAACCAGAAATGAGTCCAGTCTCCACAGGCTTGGGAGAAGTTTATCAATATGTATTGTACGCCAGCCCTGAGTATAAAGACCAGTATACGCCAACCGATTTAAGAGTGATACAAGATTGGGTCGTCAAGCGACAATTGGTTGGTATTGAAGGAGTGATTGAAATAAATAGTTCTGGTGGTTATTTAAAACAATACGAAGTAGCTTTTGATCCAGATAAGCTAAAGAGTATGGGGATTACTTTGGATGAGTTGTATAGTGCTATTAGTCAAAATAATTCAAATGCAGGGGGCTCTTATATTGAGAAAAAGCATTACACTTACTTTATTCGTGGAGAAGGTAGATTGGAAGATTTAGAAGATATTGAACAAGTAGCTGTCAAAACGGTGAATGGCTTACCCATTTTAGTGAAAGATGTAGCAAAAGTACAAATAGGCCATGCGCCTAGATTTGGAGCCGTGACGATGAATGGAATGGGGGAAGTTGTTGCTAGTCAAGTAATGATGCTCAAGGGGGCAAATGCAGCAGATGTGATTGATCGAGTAAAGGAGCGAATGGTACAAATAAAAAAATCCTTGCCAGAGGGCGTTATAATAGAACCTTATTTAGATAGAAGTAAATTAGTCAATCAGACCACTAAAACAGTGATCACCAATTTGATTGAAGGGGGGCTGATTGTGGTCTTTGTATTAGTCCTTTTCTTAGGCAATTTTAGAGCAGGATTGATAGTAGCTTCTGTTATTCCGTTAGCTATGTTATTTGCGGTATCTATGATGCGACAGTTTGGTGTATCTGCTAATTTAATGAGTCTAGGGGCCATTGATTTTGGATTGATTGTCGATGGAGCAGTAATCATTGTGGAAGCCATTTTACATCATTTAGGATTAAGAGGTAAAGGAAAGAGACTTAGTGCAACGGATATGGATAGAGAGGTTTTGACATCCGCTACCCGTATTAGGTCATCCGCTGCTTTTGGAGAAATCATCATTTTGATTGTTTATATTCCGATCCTGTTTTTGACAGGAATAGAAGGCAAAATGTTTAAGCCGATGGCGCAGACCGTAAGCTTTGCGATTATAGGTGCTTTGATCTTGTCTTTAACTTATGTTCCAATGATGTGTGCCTTGGTCTTACAAAAAGAAATGGTTCCTAAGAAAACCATTTCAGACCGCATCATGGAATTTTTTAATAAATTATATCAACCAGTTTTAAATGTAGCTATCCGTTTCAGATGGATCGTGATAACCGCTACGATAGCCTTGTTTGTTTGTAGTTTATTGGTCTTTAGCAAAATGGGTGGAGAGTTTCTACCCACTTTAGAGGAAGGGGATTTTGCCTTACATCAGATATTACCCTCTGGAAGTTCCATCGCTCAAGGTGTTGAAGTATCCGCACATTTACAAAACATCTTATTAGACAATTTTCCCGAAGTAGAAAAGGTCGTTACCAAAATAGGAACCGCTGAAATTCCGACAGATATTATGCCCTTAGAAGCAGGGGATATTTTTGTTATTCTAAAACCTAAATCGGAATGGACTTCTGGTAAAACAAAAGAGGAACTGTTTGAAAAGATGGAGGAGAAAATGAATGAATTCCCAGGGGTTATATATGAATTCACGCAACCGATTCAAATGCGTTTTAATGAATTGATGACAGGTGTTCGACAAGATATTGCGATCAAGATTTATGGAGAAGACTTGGGGATATTGGCTGCCAAGGCAAAGGAAGCCGAGCAATTCATTAAACAACTGAATGGTGTCGGAGATATCCAAGTGGAACCAACTGCTGGACTACAGCAAATGGTTGTAGATTACGACCAGCGCAAAATGGCTAAATATGGTGTCAATGCCAACACCTTAAATCAATATATTAGGACTGGTTTTGCCGGCGAAAAAGCAGGCTATATTTTTGAAGGCGAAAAGCGATTTGAATTAGTTATCCGTTTAGATAAAGCATATCGACAGGGTATAGATGATTTAAGAAATCTTTATATTCCATTACCAGATGGACATCAGATACCGCTACAAGAAGTTGCTGATATTAGGTTTGAAGATGGACCTACTCAAATATCCAGAGATAATACCCAACGAAGAATTACGATTGGAGTAAATACTAGAGGGAGAGATGTGGAAAGTTTGGTATTAGATATTCAAAAGAACTTAGATCAAAAATTAAAATTACCAGCAGGATATTATACTACTTATGGTGGTGCATTTGAAAATTTACAAAGTGCTAGAAAAAGATTATTAGTTGCCGTACCTGTAGCTTTAGCATTGGTCTTTGTTTTGCTATTTCTTACTTTTAATTCTGTCTGGCAAGCCATTTTAATATTTACTGCGATCCCGATGTCTGCCATAGGCGGGATATGGGCATTATACTTTAGAGGGATGCCTTTTAGTATTTCTGCGGGCGTTGGATTTATTGCTTTATTTGGCGTAGCAGTATTAAATGGAATCGTTTTGATTGCCTATTTTAATCGACTAAAAAAAGAAGGTATGGAGGATGAACTAGAACGTATTCGAGTAGGAACAAGGGTTAGATTAAGGCCCGTTTTATTGACAGCCACCGTGGCTTCTCTTGGTTTTTTCCCGATGGCTTTTTCTAATTCCGCAGGTGCAGAAGTACAACAGCCCTTGGCTACTGTAGTGATAGGTGGTTTGATTACTGCTACTTTTCTAACCTTAATCGTATTACCGCTACTCTATT
>JALZWC010000917.1 GCA_023300255.1 Saprospiraceae bacterium
AAAATTAAGGCATAGCAGAGCTACGGCTTCATTTTTAAGTTTTTTTACAAGGAAAAAGGACAAGTCAGAATGGTAGATTATTTATTTCCTGATCCCTAAATGGAAAGTTATCAGATTTTGAGACTAATTTTTTTACTTAGTCTCTGAAAATCTAACACATAAAGATTCTCAAAACCGTAAGGCTAAGAATACAAAATGCTCTTTATTATGACGATAAAAATATTTCGTTTCGTTTTTCCAATCCTTATATTTTCCTCCTCCTTATTTTCCTTATCTGCCCAAGATTGCAGTAAATTTATTGCACAAAATAAAACAGTTAGTGGAACACAGATACTGACTTCCGAACAATTCACCGTCATTGTTAGAGGTTCCTATAGCTATGCCCTTAATTTTCAGAGTGATGAAAGAGGATTGACGGCAAACGTCTATTCTAAAGGTGGGGTGATTTTTAATCAAGATGACGAGATTATCTTTCTAGATGCGAATCAAACTCGAAAGAGTTACCGATTTGTGGATGTAGGTTTTAAAGAAAAACAAGGAACGACACCTGTACATTCTAATACTTTGCAGTTAGATTTGGATGCGGTAAAATGGTTGGCAAGCAATGCAATTTCTATTTTTTATATAAAGAATAACATTAGTAATCAGATGCGTAAAATGACCATTACAGGTACGCGTCAATCTGATATGCGGCAACAAGCCATATGTTTTCTAAAAGCTTTAGATGAAGATAATGTGAAAACAGTAGATCTTTCTACTACAAATGTAAGGGTTAGAAGACCTAATTCAGGGGAACCAATAAGCGCTACTAGATCGAAACGACAACCAACTGCAGATATTAGTTCGTTAAATGATGAAGAACTAGCAGCATTAAAAGAAAAAGTAGAAGAAGAGAAAAAACGCCTGAGAGGAATTATTCAGGAAGAGCAAGATAAAGCGGCAGAAATAAAAAGAAACCTACAAGAAGAGGTATCTTCTGCAAGAGAGCAGGCAGAAGTTAAGAAAGCAGAATTTGCGCAAGAGGTCTTAACCTCTCGAAAGCGAAAGGACGAGGAAATTCAGAAAACGAGCCAAGAAATTGCTGCAGACGTAGGAGAAGCAAGAAAGAGAGCAACGACGGAGATGGAGAAAATCAATTTGAATGTCCTAGAATCCAAACAAAAATCCGAAGTAGAAATAAAAAGGGTACAGTTAGAATCTGCTGAAGAAATTGCAGACGCCCGAGCCCGAGCGGCTGAAGAATTAAAGGCTTTACAAGTAAAATTAGAATCTACGAAAGTAGAATACATGGATGAGATAGCTTCTGCTAGAGAAAACTCTAAGCAAGAACTAGGTAGAATTAGAGCCGAAACATCTAAGGTTGTTGCGGAGGCGAGAGAAAATGCGAAAGTGGAAAAAAATAGAACGTCGGAAGAAGTAGTCAGTACTAAAAAATCGGCAGCAGAGCAAATTTTGCAAGTACAAGAGGAAACAGCAGAGACAGTGGCTCAAATTAGAGAAAATGCTGTTTTAGAAAAAGAAAAATATGCCTTAGAAGTAGCAGGTGCGAAAAGATCAGCAGCAGAAGAAAGAGCTTTGGCTAAAGAATTAAGTATTTCTGAAATAGCAGAGATTAAAGAGAATGTAGCTCAAGTTAAAGAAACGGCTGCGGTTGAAGTGGCCACTTCTAAACAAAAAGCATCTGAAGAAATTAATAATGTTAGAAAGCAGATTGAAGAAGAAAAATCTAAAGCTTCTTCGGAGATTACGGCTACTAAACAGTCTTCTGCTAGTGAAATTGCGGCGACTAAAGATCAAGCAGATAAAGAAAAGTCTTCTATTGCAGAAGAAGTTTCTACCGCACAAGCCAATGCTGCTAAGACCATCGAAAAAATAACAGAAGAAGAAGCGATTAAAGTAGCAACTGCCAGAGAGAGAGCTGCCAGTGAAAAAAGTAAAATTGCAGCGGATATTAAAGTAGCTAGAGATAAAGCGCAAACGGAACTAAGTAGAGTACAGGATGAATTACAAGCGGCTATTGCAAAGGCCAAAGAAGAAGAGACGGAGGTAAAGAAGTTATCTGCTTCTCAGGTAGTGACGGCTAAGAAACATGCAATGGAAGAAATCCAGAAAGTACAGGAAGAATCTGCTGTAAAAGTACAGACTGCTAACGAAAAAGCGAAGGAAGCAAAGACGGTATATGCTTCAGAAATAGCTACTTCTCAAAAAACTGCTCAAGAAAAAATAGTTACCATTCAAAAGGAGGCTGCAGAAAAAGTAGCTGCGGCTAAGGCGAAAGAAAAGGAAGCACTCACTATGAGTACAGAAGAAGTGATGAAATCTAAAGAGCGTGCTGCTTCGGAACTGGCAAAAGTGCAAGAAGCAACAGCTTTGGCAATTGCAGCGGCTAAGGAAAAAGAGGCACTTACTTTGCAAGAATCAGCTAACTCCGTTTCAGAAGCTAAGCGAAATGCTGCCGAAGCTATTTCTGTTACCCAAAAGGAAGAGGCAGAAAAAGTTAAATCCTATAAAGAAAAATCAGCTAAAGAAAAGCAAGAGATTGCCAATAGTGTTGCTGCTGCTAAGGATAAAGCGGCGAACGAAATTGCGACGGTGAAAGAACAAGTCGCTAAGCAAATCCAAACAGCTAAAGCAGAAGCAGCAAAGACGGAAGAAGCTTCTGCATTGAGTGTACTGAATGCTAAGGAAAAAGCAGCAGAGGCGATTTCTAAAATTCAAGAAGAGCAGGCTAATGAGGTAGCTACTATAGAAAAACAAGCAGCTACTGCTATTGCCCAAGCAAAAGAAGAAGCCGAAGAAAGAGAGGTTTACTTTGAGAAAGAGTTAGCTAAAATAGAAGCGGAATCTACCTTGGAGATTAGCTCGGCTAAAGCTAAGGCGCAAAAGGAAATAAAAGTCATTAGAGAGGAGATTGCAACTAAAAGGACTACTTATCTGGAAGAGGCAGAAAAAGCTCGTAAGGCTTCGATTGATGAGCTAACAGATGCGAAGCAAGAAGTATCCGATGAAATTTATGATGCTAAGCAACAAGCTCGCTTACAAATTACTAAAGTTAAAGAAGATACGGCTACTAGAATTTCAGAGGAAGTGATAAAAATAGAAGAGATGAAGCAGCAAACTTTAGAAGCGGAAGCTAAGCTCAAATTGGCGCAAAAACAATTAGAAGAACTAGAGCAGGAGATTGCTGATAAGACTAAGAATAATTAAGTAATAGGTATAAAGTAATAAGTAGGAAGTAATAAGATGTTGACAATCAATACTTAAAATTATTATTATCACTAATTAAAAAGGCGGGTCGCAAAGCGACCCGCCTTTTTGTGTTTAGAATAAAGTCTATCTAATAAAGTATTATCCTACCATCTTATCGAACTTTGTCTTTACTTTGCTGTTTGTTAGAAAAACTATATTATCATTTAGAATAGAGCGCAAAGATGACTCCATTAAGCGTGTATATACTACATCTAGTTTGTAGTCTCTACTCTCTCAACAAAGTGGTCTCTGCTCTCTGCTCTACAAAAAAAATTATGACTAAAACAGCCTATATAACTGGAGGTTCCAAGGGAATCGGTCTAGGTATCGCCGCCGCCTTATTAGAAATGGGAATGAATGTAGCGATTACAGGACGAGATCAAGCAGCTTTAGAAACAGCAGCAGCAGGATTAGCCGAAATAGGTAAAGGAGAAATTCTCGTTATTCAATCCGATGTTCGTAATTATGAATCTGAAGCCCAAGCTATCCAACAAGTAGTAGAACAATGGGGTAGATTAGATGTATGTATCGCTAATGCAGGCGTAGGGAAAATGGTATCTATAGAAGATTTGAGTGTCGAAGATTGGAATTCCATGATAGACATTAATCTGACGGGGGCATTTCATACGGTGAAGGCAGCCATTCCCGCTTTAAAGAAAACAGAAGGATACATCATGACTATTGCTAGTTTGGCAGGTGCTAACTTTTTCCAAAGAGGTGCGGCCTATAATGCGAGTAAGTTTGGAT
>JALZWC010000918.1 GCA_023300255.1 Saprospiraceae bacterium
ACTTTTTACTTTTTACTTTTCACTTTTTACTTTTTACTTTTCACTTTATATTTTCTACTTTAAACTAAAACTAAAACTTAACAGCACGAAGAATATGACGTTTACTAGGTGGTCCTGGCAACTTAGAGACTGTAAAACCAACACTTTGCATAGCGCGTCTTGCTGCTCCTTGTGCGCAATAGGTAATTAAAACACCTCCTTCTTTTAAAGCAGCATACATGATTTTAAAAATTGGTGCTGTCCATAATTCTGGTTGTGCTCCTGGACCAAAAGCATCAAAATAAATAATATCAAATTGGTTTTTAGATTGTAAATCAAAAATATCGAGTTGACGTTTTTCTAAAGTAAATTTATCTGATATTTGATGTTGTACTTCCCAAGGAAGATGGTGCATTTGTTTAAAAACTAATGCTTTTTCTGCAACGTTAAATTGGGTAACGTAATTCAGTTTTTTAATTGTTTCTATAGAAACTGGATAATTCTCTATACCAACATAATTAATGGTAATTGGCAAATTTTCGGTTTTTAAAAAGGTATTAAAAGCGTTTAGGCCAGAACCAAAACCCAGTTCTAAAACAGAACAGGATTGTTTTACGTCTTGCTTCTCTAAAGAAGATAAAACGTATAACAATCCTGCATTTATGTATACATGATTAGATTCTTCTATTGCGCCAAAAATCGAGTGGTAATGTGCTTGATATTTGGGATGTAATAAGGTTGAAGAACCGTCTTCTGTAGTTTCAATTTTAGGTTTCACTATTCTGTTTCTGCCAATAAAACACCATCCGCTTCAAATGAAAATGTGCGTTTAGGTTCAGTTATAGCTTCAATTTCAGCCTTACTTGCTCCTTTATCTTCTGCATAGTGACGTTGCTCATCAACTGGTACTTCTTTGACATAAGCCATACCGTTTATGATAACGTCTTTACCTGCAATATCTTTAGGCATAAAAAAACCGTAATCTTTAAACTTTACCATTACTTCATTACCATCGCCTAAATCTGCTGTCATCCAACATCCTTTTGCTTTGCATACTTCTTTTACTTTAATAGTCATTTTAGATGGAATACTGTCTCCTGCTTTAATTACTTTATAATGTCCTAACATAGATTTTGATGTTATTGCATCATCAGCTTGTATTTCTTTTCCAAAAGACTTATAAGTTATCTTTTCTGCAACGTCTTCTAAAACTGTTTTTTTTTCTTCTTTACATGCAAAAAAGCTAACACATAAAGCTATAAGAATTAGATAGTTTTTCATTGTTTTATTTATTAAATTTTGAAATACGAAGATACTATTTTAAGGGTAATTTAAGACTTTATAACTTAGAATTCTGTATTTTTGCAACCTAAAATCAACCACAATCCATGGGTAATTTCACAAAAAACGACATAAAAGCCATAAAAACAGAAAAGTCTAAAATTGATAGTATTGATTTTGATAATCTAGCATTTGGACAAGTTTTTTCTGATCATATGTTAGTTTGCAACTACAGTAATGGCGAATGGCATCCACCAACAATTGAACCTTACAGCCCTATTACCTTAGCGCCTTCTGCAAAGATTTTTCATTACGGACAATCTATTTTTGAAGGGATGAAAGCTTATAAAGACACTAATAACGACGTGTTTTTATTTAGACCAATGGACAATGTTAAACGTTTAAACATTTCGGCTAAACGATTAGCAATTCCTGAAGTACCAGAAGCCTATTTTTTAGAAGGGCTAAAAGCACTTTTAGAAGTAGATAAAGACTGGATACCTACTAACGAAGGAAGTTCTTTATACATCAGACCATTTATTTTTGCAAGTGGTGAAGGGTTTCATGCGTCACCTGCAGATGCGTATAAATTTATAATTTGCACAGCACCTTCTGGCGCTTATTTTGCTGGTAAAATTGACGTTTTAATAGAAGAAAAATACTCGCGAAGTGCAAATGGTGGAGTTGGTTTTGCCAAAGCTGGTGGTAATTATGCTGGACAGTTTTACCCAACACAATTAGCAAAAGATAGAGGCTACCAACAAGTGATTTGGACAGATGACACCTCTCATGAATATATAGAGGAAGCTGGTGCAATGAATGTATTTGTTAGAATTAACGATACATTATTAACCTCTCCAACAAGTGATAGAATACTAGATGGTATAACACGTAAAAGTATATTAGAGCTTGCAAAAGCAGAAGGTATAAAAACCGAAGTACGTCCTATTAAAGTATCCGAATTAGTAGAAGGTGCAAAAAACGGAAGCTTAAAAGAAATTTTTGGAGCTGGTACTGCTGCAGTAATATCGCCAATTTCTGGTTTTGGTTTTAAAGAAGATAAATATGATCTTGAAACCTTAGAAGACTCTTTTGCTTCTCGCTTAAAATCTAAAATTATAGCCATACAAACTAATAAAGTCGAAGATCCTTTTGGATGGAGGATGAAGATGTAAATTATTAAGTGACTGAAGACAGATGTTTCTCACTCTAACTTTATAAAAAACAAAAAAAGCAACCATAGATTGCTTTTTTTATTTTAAAAGTATAAGTACTTAGATTTTCAAAACTATTTTGTTAAAATCGCTTCAATATTTGGTTTAAAGTAATTTGGTCCTTTTAAAACCTTACCATCTTCTCTATAAATAGGCTCACCATTTTCGCCTAATTTACTCATATTACTACGTTGTATTTCTTCAAATACTTCTTCTATTTTATGCTGCATACCATGTTCTATAATCGTTCCGCATAAAATATAAAGCATATCACCTAAAGCATCTGCAACTTCTATTAAATCATTGTTTTGTGCTGCCTCTAAATACTCTTCATTTTCTTCTTGCATCAAATTAAAACGCAATGTGTTTTTATCTACACCTAAATTGGCTTTTGGTGTTTCTCTATGTCCTATTTTAAAAGCTGTATGAAACGCTTTTACAGCATCTATTTTATCTTGCATATAATTGTTGTTTATTCCTTGAGGTTAGTGACTAGTTTTATTAATTTTGCTTAAAAATAAATTATGTTTAGTAAAGGACAAATGGTTTTCGGCGTTTTATTTGCA
This sequence comes from Saprospiraceae bacterium, assembly GCA_023300255.1. Taxonomy (GTDB): domain Bacteria; phylum Bacteroidota; class Bacteroidia; order Chitinophagales; family Saprospiraceae; genus JAFMDF01. The sequence goes on from JALZWC010000918.1 coordinate 3,041, forward strand.
ATAGCATTTATTTTAGTGCTAATTAAAATGTACAAAAAAGATTTAAATCTACACAAAACACATTACAAAGGAGTGCTTTGGGTATTACTAGCATTTCTTGGTTTTATAGGGTTTATCGTTGCTATCAAAGTTGTTTTTAAGTAGTTTGTTTTTTATTTACTAAAAGTTTTTCATTACCTTCATATTATATTAAGTTGTTTTATAACATGAAAAACACCCGAAATCGGGTATTTTTTCATGTTATAATTTTATTGAATTTTGCATTTAATACTAAACTATTCAAATTTTATGAACTTTTATTGCTTCAAGGAACTGAAGTATGTTGCACAACCTCAAAAATCTAATTGGTGTTGGGCTTCTTGCTTATCTCAAATGATTAAAGGTTTAAATTCACCCACTAGCATTGGTAAAACACAATGTGAACTTGTTGGAGAATATAAGAATTACAAAGAAGACACTCTTAATTATAATCCGGGTTCTGTTTTTCCATTGGGTATTTGCTGTGACTCTGATATAAACCATGTACCAAACGGTTGCAATATCGCTTTATCTGAAAATGATTTACTTGATGTGCACACTTTTGGAGGTTTTAAAACAAATAAAATAGAAGTTTGCGATTTATTTAATTTCACTTTTGTAATAGAAAAATTAAAACGCAACCAATCACCCATCGTTTTAAAGATTAATAAATCAGGGGTTGGCCATATTAACTTAATTTCAGGCTATGGTAAAAAAGATGGATGCGAATATATTTTAGTTAGCGATCCGTTAAATTTTATTGGTGAAGTATATACTGAATTTTCAGAGTTTTGTAAAATGGATATAGATAAAGCTTGGTCAACAGAAGTTATGCAAAACAATTTAAAAAAGGACAGCACTCTTAAAGCTAGTCTAAATTTTGTACAAAATTTTATAGATTTGCATGTAGGGAAAAGTGAAAGTATAGAGCTTAAAAATCCATGGAATTATTTAGCACACAAAAATCCTGAATTTATAGCAAAAAACATAGATAAAGCATCTAGTGGGTATACAGTTAATTCTCAAATCCAAGAGTTTAAGCAACAACTTCAAAATGATTTTTCAAGCAAACTAAAGTTTGATAATGAAACTATAGATTTTACTTGTGAAATAAAAATAAATAAAGATCTAACTGTATTTACTGATATTAATTATATAAATGAAAAAGACTTATTTTCATTAGATAATGACAAAATAAAAGCAAGAATGCATGACAATAATGCTATCTCTTACATTAAAGATTATGCCACGAAAGTTAAGATTAAAATAGTAAAAGGAGAACCTTATTATCTTCCCGAAGTATTCCCTAATAATTATACGTTCAAAAAAAAATGGTATACAAAAACAGATTTTATTCAAAATCTGAATACGCAACCAACAGTCACATATTTTTTTGAAACAGAAAAAGTAGAAGCAAAAAAAATCAATAATGAATTACTAACTAAAACCAAAAAAAAATGGCACACGAAAACTTAAAGTTTAATTTAAAACTAAAATTCGAAAAAAATCCTAAAGACAAAAAATGGCAACCTATTTATGGTGCACAACACCATGGAACATTTTATATGATATACATAAAATTTAATTCAAAATCTACAGGTACAAAAGAAGATAAAACAACTTTTTACAAATATAATTGTAGTTTTAGGATACAAAATTATCGAGGCGCAATTACAATGGGTTTAAGTGGAAAGCCAAGCCTTAAACATGGTTTTGATAATCATCACAAATCGGATGTTATGTATTTAAATATAGATGTTACCCCTTTTACAAAAAACGATTACATTAATGATGTTGAGTTAAAAGAGAGTAATCAATTAACAAAAGATTTGGTTTTAGTCTCTAAAGTTAATTGCACACCACCACCTGAAAATATATTTTCAAACAAAGGTAAAAACATTAAAACTATACATGAAAATTTAGACAATTCTATTTACATAGATCCATATCAATATACCAGAGATGGTGATCATTTTAGAGAAGTATCTACTAGAGAAGCAGGTAGCACAAGCCCTTTTCCCTCTATACAAACTGGCGGATCAGATAACAACTATGGATTTTGTTTAGCAGATGTAAGTATTATAGATTAAATATGATAAAAAAAAATCTTTTAAAAATGTTGTTTTTTTTTATTGTAACTCTAAGTTATAGTCAAAAAGAGCAACATTCTTTTTTTTACTATACCAATTCAGGACAATACGATTTAGCTAGAAATATAGCTAATAAACAAACTGATAATTTACTTAAAAAAGAATACCTTAAACTTATTGATATATTACAGCTAGGTAATTTTGAATCTATTTCAACAAAAAAAATAGAAACTTCAATAAATGAAAGTGTTTTAAGTGCTATTAAGATAATAAATCAAGGTCTAAAAGAATATTTAAAAAACGGGAATTCAATTACAGCTTATAATCTATTCAAGCAAAGCCTTGCTATTTCAGAAAAAACAAAAAGCAACGAATTAATATGTCTGAATTCGCAGTTCATACTTGAAATATACAGTAGAAAACATGTAAGATCAAACGATATATCCTACAAATATATAATTGATAATTACAAAAAAAACGCCAAAACTAAAGCCGACTTAGACAAAGCAGAATATTATGATTTTTTAATTACCCTAAGACATTTTTATAAAGAACCTAAGACAATAGAGAAAGCATACAATAAAACTAATGAATATTTTAAAAATAAAAAAATGACGCTTATTAAGGCGCTTCATTTTATCAGCAACTCTAGTTATAACACTTTAATAACCAAAAAATTAGATAGTAGTTTATATTACATAAATAAAGCAAATTCTTTTTTAAAAGAAAAAAATGGATATTTTGAAAAAGCTAATATCTCGCAAATTAACTTGAATTTAGGTGTCATTAATTTTAAACAAAACAAATATAAAAAAGCGTTAAAATATCTAAAAATAGCTCTTAACAAAAATGATGATGCTATTTTTAAAAACATAAACAGCTCTGTATTATACTGGAAACATAGAACTTATTCTGCATTAGATGACAAATTAAATTCCTTAAAATACCACAATCAATTTTTAGAACAAGAATTAACACTAAACCAATCTAATAATCTGCAACAAATTTCAGAATACGAGACAAAATACGAGACTGAGAAAAAACAAAAAGAAAATTTAGAGCTAAAAATAGACATTGAAAAAGAGAAACGCCAAAAACGTAATTTATTGTTAAGTACCATTATTACAATTCTTGTAGGAGGTATTATTACTTTTTTAATTCAAAAAAGAGCAAAAGACAGACAACTTATAGCCGAACAAGAAAAAGCAATAGAAAAGCAAAAAGTAACCACACTACTTAAAGACCAAGAAATTAATAGTATTAATGCTATGATTGAAGGTCAAGAAATAGAACGCCAAAGTATTGCAAATGATTTACATGATGATTTAGGCAGTTTGATGGCGACATTAAGATTGCATTTTGATATGCTAAAAAACAAACAAACAGATGATTTATACTCTAAAACCAATATATTAATTGATGATGCCTATTCTAAAATTAGATCAATAGCGCATGCTAAAAACTCTGGTGTTATTGCAAAACAGGGACTTTTAAAAGCAGTTAATAATATGGCTAACAAAATATCTACTGCAAGTAATATAGATATAGAAGTTAGTGCATTTGGTTTAGAAAGCAGATTAGAAAACAGCCTAGAGATCACCATTTTCAGGATCATTCAAGAGCTTACCACAAATATCATCAAACACGCCAATGCTACTTATGCTAATATTAACTTAACCAATCATGAAGGTAGTTTAAATATTATGATTGAAGATAATGGACAAGGTTTTGACACCTCTAAAGTAATCAAAACCAACAATATGGGATTACATAGTATAGAAAAACGTGTAGAACATATAGAAGGTAACGTAACTATAGAATCTATAGCCAATAAAGGCACAACAATAATTATAGACATACCATTATGATAAGATTAGCAATTGCAGAAGATCACCAGTCATTAATCGATGGTATAAAACTACTTCTAGAATATGAGGATAATTTTTCTATTGTTGGAACAGCCAATAATGGAGAAGATTTATTAGATATTGTTAGATTAAAACAACCTAATGTTGTCATTACAGACATTAGAATGCCAAAAATGGATGGTATTACTGCAGCAAAAGTCATTAAAAAAGAATTTCCTGAAATAAAAATAATAGCCTTTACCATGTTTGATCAGATTGATGCTATAGAACAAATGATAGCGGCTGGTGTTTCAGGATATTTACTTAAAAACTCTTCTTTAAAAGACGTTAAAGAAGCTATTGAAGCTGTTTATAGAGGCGAAAACTATTATGATTCCAGCCTAAATACGAATGCTTTACAGGCAAATATAAAATCTTCTAAAAAAAATATTTTAACAAAACGACAAATTCAAATTATAGAACTTATTAGTCAAGGTAAAACGTCTCGCGAAATTGCCGAACACCTTTTTATTGGTGTACATACTGTAGATACACACAGAAAAAATATGGTTCGCATTTTAGGTTTAAAAGGTAAAGGCGAATTATTGCGTTATGCTTTAGAGAAAAAATATACATTTTAAATCACTATACTAATTTTAAAAAACTAATTAATTATGAAAAAGATACTTTATATAGTATTATCCTACTGCATTTTAAGTTGTGGTTCTAGTAATTCAACGTCAAACAATTCACAACTTACAAATTCAATTTTAGATTTTCATACAACAGATTTAATCTCTTTAACAGTTCCTGTAATTTATGAAGGAAAAATTAAATATCTAAAAAACGATAAGACAATGGAATCTGTAATTGTTGATCATGTACCACATGACAATACTATCCTAAATTCATTATCAGATATTTTATCATCTGTGACCATTTACAAAACAAACAAAGAAGGTACTTTAAAACTATTAGGAAATTCTTTATCAGAAAAAAATAAAACAGACAGGGTTCTCTATGATTTTACTCAAACTCAAACCATCCAAGAAGGAGTTGAAAATGATAGTATAAAAAAAGCAATAGGGATTGCTGTTAGAATGATAACAGAAATAACGCCAAAAAAGAAAATATTAGTGGTCGTTTAACTGTTAGAGCTGTAGGGATTTCTTCTAAAAAAGTAAATCAAGCTATATCCACGACAACAGATTTATCATCAGCTTTAATAGCAACTACATTACAAAGTGTAGCCACAATAAAATCTAGTATTTATGATTCTGACATTATAATAACGCCATATTTTATTGGGTTTAGTGTTCCTGGAAAAAACTCAAGTCAAAAGGTCAAGCAAGAATTAGAAAAATTTAGCTTGTAGACACTTTAATAAAGTCATTGAAAGATACCCACAATTGGGTATTTTTTTATGCTATACCATTACATAGGTTTGTATTAACTTTTAATTAAACTAAATGTAAACTATTATGAAAAATTTTATTCTATCAAAAACCAAATCGCTAATACTATGCTTCGCTTTAATAAGCAGTATAACTTTTGCCCAAACCACACACATAGTAGACAATAATACAGGTACAACACCAGATTTTACAGATTTACAAGCAGCTATTGATGCAGCTACTACTGGTGACATTATTTACGTACAACAATCTCCAACAACTTATGGGACTATTTCTATTATTGATAAAGGCTTAACTCTTATTGGGCGCTCTCATAGTGACGCTGGATACAAAAGTATAGTAGGTAGTATTTCACTATCCGAAAACTCTTCAAACACTACGTTTAGAGGTTTAGATATAAGCAGTATTAATGAAGGAACACAAGTTGCTGCAGGTACAATTGAAAACATTGTAATTGCAGACTGTAAAGTCTCTAGTATTAATTTTCAACAAAACAACATAAAAAACAACATCCTTATCCAAGGTAATGTGATAACTAGCTCACTTAATTTAAATGGAAGTGACATGGGCACAACACTTATAACTAATAATGTTTTTAATAGCTCTACTATGAATTTTAGTAGTCCAGCTAACACATTATTTACAAATAATATTGTACGTACTACTGGAGGTGTAATATCAGGTAATACTACTGAAATTTTAAACATAAGTAATAGCATTTTTATTGCTAATATTGATTTTATAGGCTCCACTAATTATGAAATACCAATGAATGGTAATTACCAAATTAGTAACTGCTTAACTTACTATTACAATGGTACAAGTTTAACTTTTGCTACTAATTCTGCTTCTGTAAACGTAGTACAAAACACACTATTAAATACAGATCCTTTGTTTACAAGTGTTAATGGGACTTCAAGTGCACCAACCTCTATAGCATATGGTGTATTTAATGCTTTTGAAGATGATTTAACATTACAAACTGGCTCTCCTGCAATTGGAGCAGGTTCTGGTAATGTTGACTTAGGTGTGTTTGAAGGCTACAACTTTAAAAACTTTGGTACACCTAACGGTTACCCTAGTATTAAAATAGACAGTTACAGTGCAACTGTACCAAAAAACACCAACTTAACTGTTACTATTAAAGCAAAAACTAACTAATAAAACTAAAACATAACATTATGAAAACGTATATCCTTTTATGGTTATGCTGTGGTTTATGTGCTTTTAGTTTTGGACAGTCTATAACTAATATAGAGTATTATTTTAATACAGATCCAGGTATAGGTAGTGCAACTAATATAGTTGCTAATACTAATACTGGTGATCTTACACAAACACTAGATATCGCTCTACCTTCAAATACTGTTGGTTTTAATACTTTATTTATTAGAACACAAGACAACAACAACATTTGGAGTTTGTATGACAAAGCTATTTTTTACATCACAGATTTTGACCCAGCATCTATTTCTAGCGAAATAGTTAGTGCAGAATATTATTTTAATACAGATCCAGGTTTTGGTAATGCTACTGCTATAGCAGTAGATGCCAATACAGGAGAACTTGACCAAACACTTTTACTTCCATTACCAACAGATTTGGTTGGTTTTAATAGTATTTACATTCGTGTTTTAGACGACTTAGGCGTTTGGAGTTTGTATGATAAAGCTATTTTTTATGCTACAGATTTTGATCCTCTAACAGCTTCAGATGAAATTGTTAGTGCAGAATACTTTTTTAACACAGATCCAGGTTTTGGTAACGCTACAGCTATAACTGTAGGTGCCAATACAGGAGAACTTGGCCAAACACTTTTACTACCATTACCAACAGATATGATTGGTTTTAACACTGTTTTTATTCGAATTTTAGACGACTTAGGTGTTTGGAGCTTATATGACAAAGCTATTTTTTATGCTACAGATTTTGATCCTGCATCAGTTTCTGATGAAATTGTTAGTGCAGAATATTATTTTGATACAGATCCAGGTTTTGGAAATGCAAATCCGTTAGCTGTAAATTCTAATACAGGTAATTTAGATCAAACATTTTCAATTCCATTAGGTACTTTACCTGTCGGATTTCATAATTTACATATAAGAATTAAGGATGATTTAGATGTTTGGAGTTTATATGAAAAAAAACTATTTTATGTTAATGAAGACCTTAGTGTTTCTGAAATAGTTGGTGCAGAATATTTTTATGATTCTGATCCAGGTTTTGGAAACGGAACTCCTGCAACCATAACAACAACTGGTAACGCAGATGAATTTACTATAGATTTAGCGACTACAGATATAAGTTGTGATTTCCATGATTTTTACATCAGATTACAAAGTGTAGATGGTACTTGGTCGCTTTATGATTATCGTGAAGACGTAGAAGTTTTTGATAACGCAAATCCAACTATTGTTATATTTCCAGATATTATTGCTGAATTAGATAGCAACGGGCAAGCTTCAATAACATTAGCAGATGTTAATAATGGTACTTTTGATGATTGCGAACTCGTTTCGGTAGTATTAAACCAAACGCAATTTGACTATACTTGTACTAATTTAGGTGAAAATACAGTAACTGTAACAGCGACTGATGCAGAAAACAAAGTCAGCACACAAGATGTTACAATTACTGTGGCAGACAGTATTAATCCAGTAGCAATCACACAAAATATAACTGTGCAATTAGATGCTAACGGAATGGTTAGTATTACACCTGCTCAAATTGAAAACGGATCAACAGATAATTGTGCGGTAACTAAC
>JALZWC010000919.1 GCA_023300255.1 Saprospiraceae bacterium
ACCATACTTGGTCATAATTATCTTCTTCAGCTAATTGCTTAGCTCTATCAACTAAAGTCAATGTATTATATCCTTCTCCCACAGATTTAATGGTAGCAGTTGACAATTTAAATTTATTGAAGTAAGAAGGCTCTGTATTTTTGCCCTCACAAACTATTAGGATTTTTTGCTTTTCCTCTTTTTTAGGTTCAGGACGTTCTAAATTAGGTGTTGTATTTCTTTTTCTTCTCTTTGCTAGTCTAAGTTCTTCTAAATGTTTTTGCTTTTTGAGGGCTTGTTCCGCTTTTTTGTTTTTCATTTTCATAGTTGAAAGATTTAAAAAGTGAACAATTTTTCAAAATCTCCTAGATATGGAACGCCACCATATTTTCCATTAATATAATTCTTTTCGTAACCTTCTTCTTTTCGCACACCTTTAAAATCACTTAAAGAGTAAAGAGTAGAAGCCCCATATCTATTTTTCTCGGTGAACCAAATTTGATCTCTTCTGAATAAGCCAGAGCTAAGAAGGTTGGTATCATGTGTATTAAAAATTAATTGAGCATTTTTCGGATTTCTATCTTTAGAATTGAAAATCTCTGTGAGTTTACATACTAAATTTGGATGAAGCTTATTTGCTAATTCATCAACAATTAAAATTTCTCCATTTTCTAAAGTTTCTAAAATAGGACCAGAGAGGGCAAAATATTTTTTAGTACCCGATGATTCATCATGTTCCATAGAAAATTCGGTATAGTCTTCGAATAAATTATTAGAATCAAATTTTTTATGAGAAGTTATAACATCCGACAGAAACTCTACATCTTTTTCTTCTTTCCTTTTTTTCTTAATTATTTCTTTCATTACTTCTGGAAAGTCTTTTGGCAAATTATCAAAATCAAGAGTTTTAATATTTAAGTCTTCAATGCCCAAATCTGCACTTTTTAAAAACTTGATTGCTGTGGCTTTATTTTTTTTGCTTTTCTGCATCCGCCCGATAGAGTATCCTTCGTATCCTTCTTCCCTTAACCCTGAAATAATATTACAGTTCCTAAACCAATCAAAAACTTTTTTAGCTAACTTGTCATTCCAACTAGCTGCAACGGATAATAAAAGTGCATTTGGGCGAATTCTATCATTTGCAATTAAGTCAGCTACTTTAAATTTTGTTTTATGAATTTCAAAATTTTGAAAGTCTCTATAGAATAATTCAACTTCTTTTGTATTGGATTTAGAATACAACCATTCAGAATGTACTTTCTCCTTGTCAACCTCAAAACCATATCTGTACATTACATTTTCATGGATGAAGATAATTTCAAATGTCGAAGGCTTTTTATCTGTTTCTGAACTTAATAGAAAAGGATTAACTTCAATTGGCTCATCAATTTGACTCTCTTTAGAGGAGGTCAAAATAAAACTCTTCATTAATCCTATTCCTTCGATAAGTTTTGTCTTTCCACTTGCATTTGCTCCGTAAACAATAGCACTTCTTAATAGTTTTAAACCAAATTTATCAATAGGGAAGAGGTTTTCTTCCTCTCTCGTGTTTTTATCGTAATTGGATGCAATTAAACTTAATTTTGCTTCTTCTTTGAAACACTTGAAATTTTTGAGTGAAAATTGAATTAACATAATAGAGCTATTTTTTGCGATTATTACGCAATAATAGCTTTTATTAGTATTTTATTAATGCTTTTTAACATTTTTTTGTATTATTATTGGTTTTGTATATTTTTCTTTACCTCCTTCCTCCTTTATCCCTATCTTTGTAAACTAAAAGAATTTATAAAATTATAAGTCAACAAAAGGATGTTTCCAACATACGATATCATAGTAGTAGGCGGAGGGCACGCAGGATGTGAAGCTGCGGTAGGCGCTGCCAATATGGGAGCGAAAGTGCTATTGGCCACCATGAATATGCAGACCATCGCACAGATGTCCTGTAATCCAGCAATGGGCGGGGTAGCCAAAGGGCAAATCGTTCGAGAGATAGATGCCTTGGGCGGGTATTCAGGTATTGTCACCGATCATACGATGATGCAATTTAGAATGCTGAATCGATCCAAAGGGCCTGCCATGTGGAGTCCAAGAGCGCAGAGTGATCGACGTTTATTTGCTAGAAAGTGGCGGATTATGCTAGAAGAGCATCCAAACGTAGATTTTTGGCAGGAAATGGTGACTGGTTTGATCGTGAAAGACGGTAGGGTAGAAGGTATCCATACCAGTATGGGGATTGAAATAAAAAGTAAAGCAGTTGTATTAACCAACGGTACTTTTTTAAATGGATTAATACATATTGGTGCAAAGCAATTTGGTGGTGGTCGAGCAGGAGAGCGAGCAGCAACAGGTATTACGGCACAATTACAAGATTTAGGTTTTGAGTCTGGGAGAATGAAGACAGGGACGCCGCCAAGAGTCGATGGCCGTTCTTTGAATTGGGACGTGATGGAGGTACAACCTGGAGACGAAAATCCTTCTAAGTTTTCTTATACGGATACCCCAGCGTTAAAGAAACAAGCGCCTTGTCATATTACTTATACGAATAAGGAGGTACATGAAATTTTGAAAACAGGATTTGATCGTTCTCCATTGTTCAATGGACAGATACAAGGAACTGGTCCGAGATACTGTCCATCTATAGAAGATAAGATCAACCGTTTTGCAGATAAAGAGCAACACCAATTATTTGTAGAGCCAGAAGGGTGGGATACCTGCGAAATTTATGTCAATGGTTTTTCTTCTTCTTTACCAGAGGAAGTGCAGTATAAAGCCATGGTTAAAATACCAGGTTTTGAGAATGCAAAAATGTTCCGACCTGGCTATGCTATAGAATACGATTATTTTCCACCAATGCAATTAAGAGCATCTTTGGAAACACGCTTGGTAAAGAATCTATTTTTTGCTGGTCAAATCAATGGTACTACAGGATATGAAGAAGCAGCAAGTCAAGGTTTAATGGCAGGGATCAATGCATTCTTAGCTATAAAAGAAGAAGATCCATTTATCTTAAAAAGATCAGATGCGTATATAGGTGTGTTAATAGATGATTTGATTACGAAAGGTACAGATGAACCTTATAGAATGTTTACGTCGAGAGCAGAATATAGAATTTTATTACGCCAAGATAATGCAGATGTCCGTTTAACACCATTGGCACAAAAACTAGGTATCAAAGGAAGTGAAGAACGAATGGTATCGGTCAACGAGAAAATGACGCATGCTAAGGAAATAGATCGATTCTTTAGAAAGACTAGTGTCACGCCAGATCAATTAAATCCATATTTAGAAAAAATTGGTTCTTCTCCTTTGAAGCAACAACAGAAGCTTCATGGAGTAGTCATTCGACCACATATTAATATAAAAGCGCTTCGAGAAGTACTTCCAGCAGTAGATACCTTTATTGCTAAGTATCCACAATACACGGTGGAAATGTCGGAAATTAATATGAAGTATGAAGGCTACATTAAGAAGGAACAAGAGATGGTAGAAAAGATGAATCGTCTAGAGGCTGTAAAGCTAAAAGAGGATTTTGATTATCATTCTATTAATTCTTTATCTTTTGAGGCTAGAGAGAAATTGATGCAATTACAGCCACATACTATTGGACAGGCTAGTCGTATTAGTGGGGTGTCTCCTTCTGATATTAGTGTTCTATTGGTGCATATGGGGAGGTAAGGCAAAAAGTGAGAATAAATTGGTCGTTTTAAGCTAGTCATTTTTTACTCTAAGATGAAGGAGTGTAAGCTCCTGAACCGCAAAGCGGATGGGCG
>JALZWC010000920.1 GCA_023300255.1 Saprospiraceae bacterium
GGAGGCGTTTTTAAATCTTGCCAAGCTAATGCATACAATAATAACTCATACCAATAATGCAATAAGCCAATAAATAAAATAGCTGCTGGAAATTGAAAACGAGTATACAATAATATGGCAAAACTAGCAACTAAAAAAGAGTCTACCTCTTTATCAAATAAACCGCCCCACTCGCTAATTTGATTAAATCGTCGTGCTAACCAGCCATCCAAACCATCTAATAAAATAGCAATTCCCAAAAGTAGAAATAGCACAATATTAGACAAGTCCGCTTCCAGACACAATGTAGTCACTAAGAGAATTAATCTTAAAAAGGTGGTATAATTTGCATAACCTCCAACTGGTTGATAATGTATCCATTCCTTTTTACCTAAATAAATCAACCATAAAAAAGAAAAAAAGGATATTACCACTAAATATAGAATATTACCAGTACCAACAGTAATAAGGCTAGCAAAAATCAATAAAACTGCATGGATTAAAATCCATTGTTTTACATTTACAGTTTTCATTAAAAATGATAAGTTAGAAAATTTTATTTCGGATAAAATAGCAAACACCGTTTATAAATCTATCTGGTTTGATGATGAAGCAACCAAGTCCACTACCCAATTTTACTAAATGACAAAATACACCATCTTTTGGAAAACCTTATTTTTCTGGATACTATTTATTTTTTTTAATAGTTTACTGAATGTCCCCAGTTGGATTAGTCAATTGGTACAAAGCGATTATTTGACTACACTTACTACGACTAGCTTATGGACCAGCCTATGGTATGCACCTAAGTCAACTGCTCTTTTTTTTATGAATGGTGATTTTGTCCTACTTTTATTACCATTGTTCTTGGTTGCTCGAATTAACTTTCTTAAAGTAATATATTGCTCTATAGCTAGTCTGTTTTTTTTATTACTACTCTATTACAATATTTATTATGAAGGATATCAAGGACTATATAGCGTGCACCCGAGTTTTACTAGTGACTGGATTTTAGTCAAAGAGATTTTACCCACCTTTCTCCAAGAATTATCTATAGATAAACAAAAGTACCTAGTAGGCTTAATCGGGTTCTTAATAATTTCTATCCTACTGCTAATTGGTATTTATCAACTATTGCTAAAGTTTGTACAATTAAAACAGCAATCTCTTTTTTGGATTTCATCTATCTGCATAATTGCTTTTTGGGGTTTTAGTTTACAAAATTACAATAAAAATAAATTATTAAATGAGGAAAATAATTCTATAATAAAAAATTCAAACACTTTTATCAATTGGATTTACCCAAAAATCCAATTAAGCAGTGCGCCGAGAGAAGCTAACCCTTTGGCCCATTTAAAAAAGCGACTGGTGTATGATCTATATATGAATAAGCCATTAAGGAAAAAGCCCAATGTATACTTATTATTTATTGAGTCTTATGGAGCAGTCGCTACCTTGGCTGATGGATGCACCGATAAATTTCAGGAATTAGCTACTGATTTAGAAGATCAACTGGCAGCAAATGATTGGCATATCAGTTCCAATTACTCCAAATCACCAGTTATCGGTGGTCGCTCTTGGTTAGCTTTAACGACTACAATGACTGGAGCGAGTATAGAAGATCAGACACAGTACAACCTATTACTGAAAGAACATCAACGTTTCCCCCACATGATTGATTTTTTTAACAATCAGGGCTATGAAACAGTGCGAGTCTCTACGATGTCTAGCAAGAATATTGACACAATGAGCATGATTACGATTCCTAATTTATATTGGAAATTTAATCAACGCTTATTCTTTAGCGATATTCCGTACAAGGGATATCGATATGATTATTATGGAGGTATCCCAGATCAATATACCCTTGGTTATATGCAAGAAGAGATTTTAGATCCTTTGTCTGTTCCTCACTTTATGACTTTTATTACCATGAACTCTCATGGTCCGTGGAGCAGTGGTCCGCCTATTGTTGATAATTGGAAAAGTCTAGATACTTTATTAAATCCCTATCCTAATGGCCGCCCTACTTCAAGTATGCACATATTTCAATATTGGGATTTGATGGAATATGAATTGAAAATGTTAACTGATTTTATAATAAAAGAGGGGGATGAAGAAAGTATTTTCATTTTGTTAGGGGATCATAATCCTGCTGGTCTGGAATGGAAATTATATGGTCGATATAATAAATGGGCTACTCCTATTCATATTATTAGTAAAGATGCTAGCTTTGTCAATTCTTTTCAACAACATGGCTTTACGGAGGGGCTGGTTGTTGATACGGCTCAGCATAAGGTGATGCGACACATGGGTTTGCATTCTTTATTAGCTCGACAATTATTAGAGCAGTATGGAACAGAAGGAGAGGCGTTGCCAGAGTATTTGCCTTGGGGATTACGGTAGTTTCGTGCGGACAACTCTAGCTAGACATAATAGAACACGGAACTACTTTGTAGTCACGCAGATACTAAGGATTTTTGTAGGTCGTAAGTGACTTTGACTTTTTTTTAGATGCAACTAAGTTAAATTCAACATGGAGTTACTTCGTAACCACACGGATGATATGGATTTTTGTAGGTCGTGAGGAAATGTTGACTTTTTGATTACCCAAGCCCCAAAGTGGACGACATACTGCATAAAAGGAACTTTTAATTTTATTAAGAGGTTGTAATATCGCAAATCATATCAAACAAGAAATCAGTTTATAACAAAATGAATATAGTCAAAACGATTATTGAGGCGATCAAAGGAACAGAGACCGACTATACCAAAGGAGATATTAACCGAGCCATCATCCTACTCTCCATTCCAATGATTATCGAAATGTTGGGGGAAAGTTTATTCTCTATCGTAGATGCCTACTATGTTAGTCAAGTAAGCAACGAAGCATTTGCTACCGTGATACTCACCGAGGCTGTTGCCACCATAATCTATTCCTTAGCGATTGGTATTAGTATTGCAGCAACGGCATTAGTCGCACGAAGGATAGGAGAAAAAAAACCAGAACAAGCAGCAGAAGCAGCTGCTCAAGCGATACTGATTGCCTTAATCGTTTCCTTTCTTATAACCTTAGTAGGTATCTTTTTCTCTGCGGAGATTTTAGCACTCATGGGGGCTACCCCAGCTGTCATTGAAGAAGGCTTGTTATATACGCAGATTATATTAGGTTTCAATCTCGTAATCATGTTGCTGTTTATTTTGAATGGCATATTTCGAGGTGCAGGAGATGCGTCTGTGGCCATGCGTTCCTTATGGGTAGCGAATATTCTTAATCTTGCATTAGATCCTATCTTAATATTTGGATGGGGCCCTTTTCCTGAAATGGGAGTAGTAGGTGCAGCAGTAGCCACAACGATAGGTCGAGGATTAGCGGTCTGTTTTCAAATCTATATTCTATTTAAAGGAAGTAGTATCATTAAATTAGTGAAAGCATATTTTAGACCTAAAGCTGCTCTTTTAAAGAAATTAACAAACATTGCTTTGACAGGAGCTGGACAGCATATCATTTCTTCTGCGAGTTGGATTTTCTTGATGTATATAGTAGCAAAGTATGGTACCGATGTAGTCAATGGATATGGTTTAGCGATCAAATATATCGTTCTAGCCATACTACCCGCATGGGGTATTGCTAATGCGGGAGCTACCTTGATGGGACAAAATTTAGGGGCGAAAGAGCCAGATCGTGCTAGCAAATCTGTTTGGCTAGCAGCCTTATACAATGGTATTTTATTATTGACCGTAGCTATTTTCTATTACAATTATGCAGAACCCTTAATTCGCTTATTTAATAACGATCCAAATGTCGTAGCCGTTGGCGTAGAAAGTTTACAAATATTTTCTCTAGGGTATGCTGCTTATGGTGTAGCGATGGTTATCAATCAAGCTTTTAGTGGTGCTGGAGATACTCGTACACCAACCGTCGTCAATATATTTACTTTTTGGATCGTGCAAATTCCACTAGCTTACTACTTATCTACCATTCTTGACTGGGGACCAACAGGCGTTTATTGGGCAGTCATTAGTAGCGAAACTATGATGATGTTTATTTGCATTTGGCTATTTAGACAAGGGAGTTGGCGAACGGTAGAGGTGTAAGAGAAAGTTCAAACCTGCCCGTTCGTGCCTCCAAGCAAGTGGGTTCAAGTGTCAAACTCAAA
>JALZWC010000921.1 GCA_023300255.1 Saprospiraceae bacterium
ATAAGCGAGTCTTGCACCTGTAACGCCTAGTGGATGTCCAATCGCAATAGCACCACCATTAGGATTAATTCGAGGGTCATTATCTGCTAATCCCCATTCGCGAGTACAAGCTAAGGCTTGTGCGGCAAAGGCTTCATTTAATTCGATAACATCCATATCGTCCATGGTCAAACCTGCTTTTGTCAATGCTTTATTGGAGGCACTAACGGGCCCAATACCCATAATGCGAGGTTCGACACCTACAACAGCAGAACTAATAATTCTTGCCATTGGCTTTAAATCATATTGTTTGACCGCATCTGCGGAAGCGATAATAGTAGCTGCTGCTCCGTCATTTAATCCAGATGCGTTTCCTGCCGTAACGGTCCCTCCATCTTCTTTTTTGCGAAAAGCAGATCGTAATTTAGCTAGTACTTCTAAGGAAGTATTTGGCTTGATAAATTCATCTGTATCAAAAACGATCGGGTCTTTTCTCCGTTGAGGTATTTCTACTGCTACTATTTCTTTCGCCAATCTGCCGTTCTTTTGAGCAGCAGCAGCTTTCATCTGCGACCAATAAGCAAATTGGTCTTGGTCTTCTCTATTAATTCCATATTTATCGACCAAGTTTTCAGCCGTTGTTCCCATTCCATCCGTACCGTATAAATCCTTCATTTTATTATTGACAAATCGCCAACCAAAACTACTATCGTGCATTTGCGCATCTCTACCAAATGCTTTAGACACCTTGGAAATAACCCAAGGACCCCGAGTCATGTGTTCTACACCACCTGCAATAAATACTTCTCCATCTCCTGCCTTAATCGCTCGATTGGCATGGATAATAGCAGATAAACCAGAGGAACAAAGTCGATTAACTGTTTCGCCTGGAACAGACCAAGGCAAACCTGCTAATAAGGAACACATTCTCGCTACGTTTCTATTATCCTCGCCTGCTTGATTTGCACAACCCATGATGACATCATCATAGGCTTCTTTAGGAATAGCTGGATTTCTTTTGACTACTTCCTTAATGACCAATGCGCCAAGATCATCCGTTCGAATTGAACCTAGTGTTCCTGTAAAATTTCCTATGGGCGTTCGTATACCGTCTATGATAAATGCTTCTTTCATATTTCAATTAAAATTTTTTTTTTAGAAACGAGTAGTTTAGCGTCCCTACGTCTACGCTTTGTCATTCCGAAGGAACCTGTTTCATCCCTACATCCACGTCTTGTCATTCCGAAGGAACCTGTTTCATCCCTACATCCACGTCTTGTCATTCCGAAGGAATCTGTTCCATCCCTACATCCACGTCTTGTCATTCCGTAAGGAACCTGTTCCATCCCTACATCCTCGCTTTGTCATTCCGTAAGGAACCTGTACCGTCCCTGCCTCCTCTAATACGAGACTAATGGTACGTGGATGTAGGAATAGTACAGGTTCCTACGGAATGACAAGATGTGGACGTAGGGACTATCTGCAGAACGACAACGCGTAGACGTAGGAACGCTACCCCAACTTTGTTTTACAGTCATTTAATTTCCAATACTTCCTTGCTACTCCGATAAACCGTCCCCCTAAAATAATAATAAATTTCTCCAGCTTCATTCATAACATTCACGTCAAAATCAGCGGTTTTATGAGTAACATTTAAAGCTTTAGCTTCAGCAAATAAAATCTCTCCTTCTTTCGCAGATTTGGAATAAATCATATTGCCATTAATCGAAACGGCTAAACGGCCATACGAATTAGAAGCGAAGGCAAAAGCACTATCTGCGAAAGTGAAAGCAATACCTCCATGTAAAATGGCATAACCATTCAACATTTCTTGCCTAACGACCATTTTGATTTTGCAATGCCCTTCTTCTAATAGAACAGGTTCTATTTGTAACCATTGACTGCAATAGTCATTTTCCATCATTTTGTGATAGACGGCATGGGCAAGGGTATCTTTTTCAAGCATGTTCGACGGTTTAATGTAGTCGCCTAATTTATTAGGCTGACTGATTTAAATTACTAATGAACAATTCTTTACAGTCTACCCAATAAATTGGGTGACTACTTTAGGCATGTTCGACGGTTTCATTTTGTTGAAAAAAACCTTGCCCCTTCTTTACCATTTTTCGTAATAAAGGACTGCAACGATAGCGGTCTTCGTGGTATTCTTCGTAAAGGGCATCTAATCGAGCTACACATTCTTCAATGCCTATTTCATCTGCCCAATGCAATAAACCTTTGGGATAGTTCACCCCTTTAGTCATCGCAGTATCAATATCTTCTTTAGTGGCAATATTATAATGTAAAGTATCAACTGCTTCGTTAATTAACATGGCAACAATACGGTCGACAATTTGCTGACCTAGCTCTGCATCCTTATTTGGTTGTGGATGCTCTGCATCTTCGCTATAATCATAAAAACCTTTACCCGACTTTCTACCATTGTACCCTGCCTCTGCTAATCGCTTTTGTGTAAAGGAAGGTTTGTAGCGAGGGTCGTAATAGAATGCTTTAAAAACAGTTTCTGTTACGATGTAATTGACATCGTGGCCAATAAAATCCATTAAGGTAAAAGGGCCCATTCTAAAGCCACCTATTTCTTTCATTGCCCAATCAATGGTGGCAATGTCTGCAATGCCTTCTTCGTATATTCGTAAGGCTTCACTATAAAAAGGGCGAGCTACTTTATTGACAATAAACCCTGGTGTATCTTTTGCTAAAACGGTTAATTTACCCCATTCCTTTATAATAGTCCTAGCCGTGGTAGTAATGGACGGTTCGGTTTGTAAAGCAGGAATAATTTCAACCAGCTTCATTAAAGGAGCTGGATTAAAAAAATGAAT
>JALZWC010000922.1 GCA_023300255.1 Saprospiraceae bacterium
CCACATACATACTACTATATATGTGAACTAGAACAGAGAGTAGAGACAGATTTCGTTTACAAACAACGAAATTTGGTCATTTTTTAAGCGAAATTTATCCCTATTCTCTGCTCTCTATTCTCTGCTCTTTTCTTATGTATAGTAGTATGAACCATATAGGTACGTAGGTCACATAGAGTTCTATACTATGTGACCTATGTACCTATGTGGTTAAAAAAAATATATTGTGTCCTTTATTTTGTCCAACTACATACTCCCATGTTCGTAAACGCCATACAATCTTCCCGAAACTCCATCTTTCCAATAATACAGACCATTACAAAAAATGGTCATTACGTCAATAGAAATGTAGCTGGCACAGGCTTCTTTATAGATGATAAAGGACACTTCGTAACCGCTTTGCATGTAGTCGGCCAGATAGGACATCCAGATTTCAGTTTTGGTTCTTTAGGAAATGTTCCCTATGCTAATTTCAATGGCATCCAGCCAGAAGAAATTGTAGAAGTGGGCAGAATCCCTAAAATGGATTTATTTATAGGTCGCTTGACGACGACTAAATTAAAGCCCTTAAAAGTAGTCGCTACTAATCCGCCCGAAGGAAGGTCTATTGTATTTGGTGGATATCCATTCCCAAATATTACTAAGTTGGCATCAGGGGGACTCAATTTTTATACCGTTCGACAGTATTGGCAATCCACGATGATTATGGATTATCTACTATTGTCTCACTTTAATAAAGCCTTGCCCTACAATGGTTTTTTGGTAGATAAACGAGCGATTCCAGGCATGAGTGGAGGGCCTGCATTAGATCTAAATGGACAGGTGGTTGGAATGTGTACGGCGCAAATTACAAGAGCCGCAAAAGATAAAGTTCCTAATATTAATGGTGTTTGTTTGGATGCTAAAAGTTTGTATTTAGGTATTAACACGATATTAAGTAAGGTAGGCAATTTGGCTAAAATTTAGATAGAAAACTACTTTAATAATAGAAATATCGTATTGTCAACAACATAAATATGACTGTTGACAGCGCAGCAATCTGACAGCTGACTTCTCTCTAAAGCGTAATCGTAAAGGCCACTGCAAAACCATGCGTCTTCTCCGTCTGCTTACCTGTTAAATCAAAATTAGCATTGGCAACAATCAAATATTCTGGCTTCATTTCAAAAGAGATACCAGGACTAAAGGTTAGTTTGTTTTGTTGGAAATTATTAAAATCACTTGTTTGATATAGGAAGGAAGCCAATAGAAAAAGATCTTTCACATAATGACCATAGTCTAAAGAGACAAAAATATCATTACTAGGCAAGTCTTCATTATCTTGAAAATAATTTTGAATCTGTGCATTGAAATCAATAGAAGATTTGTCATTCACCTCATAAGAAGCAATCATTCCCATTCCATAAGTACCAATCTGATCTACGGTACGATTTCTAGTATCTATTTCGGCAAAACCAAAAGGAAAATTAGCACCTAGCATTAAACCTATACCTAAATTATTTTTAGTGTACAATGCATATTTTGCAGACCAATTGCTATAGCCCTCTCCTAAATTGCAGCCAAATTCCAACTCATCTGTCAAAGCATAAGCCATTCTAAGATTAAAAGAGGCATCAATGACGATACTATCAATAGTCGAATAGAGTGGTGATAGATTCCCGTTTTGATCCCATTGTTTTCTTGATTTAGAAAAACTATAAGAAGGTTCAAATTCTGCCAAGCCGACATCAATTGGAGCGTGATTAACAGAGTTGATTTTAGAGGCAGTGATCCCACCTATTTGAGAAAATAAGGATCCTATAAACACACAATAAACTAATAACGTCGCGATAGCTTTATTCACTTTATCCGAGCTTTGAATTGGATGACTAAAAAATAAAAGCGTAAATATATTATTTTAAGCGGATGCCATGTCTAATATAAATTTAGTTTAAATAAAGATAAGCCTTAAGACAAGACAGATTGAAACGTCTCTACAAAAGTCAGCACAAATTCTTCCATCCGCTTACGTTGATATTGCATCACCCAGCGAGGATGCGGTAAGGGAATGACTTTTTCAAAGAAATTTTCCCGATCATTTAAATCTTTAAAATATTTATAATTTTTTCCTTTCCCCATACAGAAGGCTACTTTTTGATTACAGCCAAAATTAATATTGGTCCTAATATTATGAATGATATGTGGTTCTACCGCTTTTTGTAAAGCTTTATCATCATAGTAATTATAGTTTTTTCCATCCTTTACAAAACCTAATGGGCAGATGGACGTGATATAAAAATCTTTATAAAACATTGCTGGACCACCATAAGCAGCGATAAATTCATAGACAAAAATGGCAGATAATTCTGATCGTTTCTGAAATGGATTCCCAATTCCACAAATACTTTCCAAAATCTTTGGATCTGTAAAAGGAGTACCAGTAATACCTGCCCCAAATCTACCTGGATTAATCCCAAAAATAAGCGTGCGTTGTTGCTGGTCATTAAAGTATTTTTGGAAAAAGGCAGTCATTACTGCCAAGGTATCTGGATTATTAAATGGAAATAAAATATCTACGCCTTTTGGTACCTTCCAATCTGATTGTAGGGTTTTATGGAATGCTAGAATTTTATCGGCGAAGGTCATATATTTAGGTTTGTTTTAAATATTTTGTAAAAAAAATATATCCGACTGCATCACATTGGCTTGTGCTAATAATAATTTGAACTCTGCTACTCTGCGTCTCTGCGTTCAAATACCACATTCCGAAGGAATGCAACGCCTAAGATATAAGCTTTTCCCTTCGGGAAATAAAATTGAACGCAGAGACACAGAGTTGCAGAGACTTTTTGTAGAAAAAATAAAATCCAACAATTTTAATAAACACAAATATACCATTAGAAAGATGACCATAAAAGAAGCACAAACAACTGTAGATGAATGGATTAATACCATCGGTATTCGCTATTACAATGAATTAACCAACACAGCCGTTTTAATGGAGGAAGTCGGAGAAGTAGCCCGTTTAATGGCAAGAATCTACGGAGAGCAATCC
>JALZWC010000923.1 GCA_023300255.1 Saprospiraceae bacterium
GAAGCAAATGCGGCTACTGCAAAGGTGAAGAAGGAGGAAAAGCAAGCAGATGCAGCAGCTAATGCAGCTGTAAAGCAAGCAGAAGAAGCAAATGCAGCTACTACTAAGGCAGCTAAAGAAGTAGCAGAAGCGGATGCCGCAGCGAAAGCAGCTGTTGTAGAAGCAGAAGAAGCAAATTCACTAGCAGCAGCATCGGCGGCAATTGGTGGAAAGGAAATTGCAGAAATGGCAGCTAAAGAGGAAGCGGAAGCACAAGATGCAGCGGCAAAAGCAGCTAAAGAGCAAGCAGAAGCAGCTAAAGCGACTAAATTAGCAGCTAAAGAAGAAGCAGAAGCACAAGATGCAGCAGCGAAAGCAGCTAAAGAAAATGCAGATGTGGACGCAGCTAAAAAGGTAGCAGCGAAAGAAGAAGGAGAAGCACAAGATGCAGCAGCTAATGCATTAAAAGCGTCTAAAACTGCGGGTGCAGCGGGTGCCGTAGGTGCAGCAGCAGCGATGTTAAATGGCAAGAAAGTAAAAGAGAATGATATTAAGATTATCGAAGGCGTTGGTCCTAAGATTTCTGAATTATTGATTGAAGCAGGTTTAGATACATGGGCTAAAGTAGCTGCATCTACACCAGAAGCAATCAAAGAAATCTTAACTGCAGCGGGTTCAAGATATCAAATGCATAACCCTGGTAGCTGGCCAAAGCAAGCAGGCTTAGCAGCAAAAGGTGATTGGGCTGGTTTACAGAAATTACAAGATGAATTAGACGGCGGAGTGTAATCTACACAACATCTTTTATAGATAAATTGAAAAAGCCTTGTGTTATGCACAGGGCTTTTTTAATTTTAGGGTAGGCTGCAATTAAATTGACCAGTATGAAAAAACCTCAATCTTTATACTTTCTTCTGTTATTGTCCGTTTGGTGTTCTCAATTAATAAGCCAAAAAAGATATATTTCTGATTCTGAGCGGTTCAATGCAGGAGTGATAATAGGCTTTAATACTAGTCAGATAGATGGAGATTATTTTACAGGTTATGATAAAAGTGGTTTTACAGGTGGATTAAAAGGAATTGTAAGATTGACTCCGCGCTTAGATTTTAACATGGAATTCTTATATAGTAAGAAAGGAAGCACCATTTTTGGAGGGAATTATAGAGGAGCCAGACCACTTAAAGATCAGACTATTGATCTAACCTACGTTGATGTTCCTTTTCTATTAAAATGGATGTTAAAGAATGAGGCATCAAGCTGGCATATGGAAGGAGGACTTATTTATTCCCGATTAATTGATAGTGAAATTGATGAGGCGGTTAGTAATCCAGAACGACAATTTTCCTATCAGACTATTTTATCAGATTTTGGAAGAGATGATTTCTCCTGGACTGGTGGGCTTGGGTATACACATAAAAGTGGAGTTTCTATTCATGGACGATTTGGAATTGGCTTATCTAAATTTTATAAGAACAGTGAATTTGAACCTCGTTCGCCATTCTCGCTAGACCCTGATTCAGTAGAATTCCTTCGGAATTACTATCTTAGTTTTCAAGTGGTTTATGCTGTTTTTTAAACAATTTCTGTACTAAAACTATCTATAAATAGACAAATGAAGGAGTGAAGATATTTAGATAGAACTGTTTTTTATACATTTGTAACGATCCATTTCTCTTGGTATTATTTTAATGCCATTTATGGTAGTGCAAGGATTAACACCCCCCGCTTCGCTTACTTTCCAAATATACCATCACAAACTATTCAGCATGTATTTAAGACTTGCCATTGTTCTTTTAATGAATTCTTTACTACTAATACAAAGTAACTATGCCCAACTATCAAAGATATGTGGTACTAGTGCTAGCGACTTTGAAACGGTCAAGGCGCGCCTTATTCAGAATAAAACGTATTTAAAAGAAAATAAAGATATTGCGAAGAGCAGAAATGCAGTAACCTATGTACCTATCAAATTCCATTTAGTGGCAGAAAATGATGGGAGCGGACGAATAGGTATAAATAGAGTGTTAGATCAGTTATGTATTCTAAACGCGACGTTTGAAGAATTTGAGTTACAATTCTATTTAAAGGATGGAATTAACGAAGTCAATAATTCGGCAATATTTGGTACTACATCTAGTGGTAGAGAAAGTTTGGATATGCAATTTGAAAGGGATAGAGAAGCCATAAACGTTTGGATTTTAGACGATGCTACTCCGCCTAACACGATATTAGAAGGTCGAGTATTGGGATTTTATCAGCCAACTTTTGATTGGGTGGTAGTGGATAAAGATTTTGTAAATGGCGATGGCTTTACCTTGATTCATGAGTTAGGACATTATTTTAGTTTGTTACACCCTTTTCATGGATGGGGAGATGAAGGAGCCCCACCATATGATGAAACTTTTGAAGGTAAACCGGCCCCATTCTACGCACCAGATCCAATCAATTTTAACCGAGATAGAATCTTGACAGAAAACGCAGATGGATCAAACTGTGAAATAGCAGGAGATATGATCTGTGATACTGCTGCAGAGTATCTCTACTTTACGGAGATGGATAATAGTAGATGTCGATATTCTAAACCAATGATAGATCCAAAAGGCGAACTGATTATTCCTGATGCTAGTCTAATCATGGGGTACTTTCTAGAAAGTTGTGTGAATCGATTTACTGCTGAACAAGTAGCGCTAATGAAGGCAGATTTGCAAACGAATGAACGAAGATCATTAAGAGCTAATACGCCTCCAACGATTAATACAATTACTACGATACCAACACTTAGAGATCCTATTGATCGAAAAGTAACAGCTAATTATAATAAGGTACAATTAAGTTGGGCTGCTACGCCTAATGCTACTTCTTACCTCGTAGAGGTGGATCGAGTCCCGTCTTTTAATGATAGTAGTATTCGTCTGTTAACGAATACACCGTCTATTGTATTAGAAGATTTATTAGAACCAGATCGTAATTATTTTTGGAGAGTAAAACCTTACAATGCAGGATATACCTGTGCATTTGCTTCCAGTACAGAGCGTTTTGAAACGGGAATTTCGACTGCGGTATCGTCTATTTCTTCTATTAATAATTGGGATCTATCGCCGAACCCAGTTCGTGTAAATGGAGAATTATATACAACGATAGAGGCTAGCGGACCTTTTGATGCGGATCTGAAAATATACAGCTTAACTGGCAAGTTGATCTACCAAGTAGCTAAACGTTTTGCTGTTGGCAATACTCAAATAACTATTCCTACAGAATTATTATCTGCTGGCGTTTACATGATTCAATTGACTAATGAGAAAGGAATTAATAATAAAAAAATAATCGTCCAATAAGGATGTCTCATCCGACCACTGGAAGTGATCGGATGAGTTAATTGGTTGCCCTAGAATTGTTTTACACTTAATTAATATTAGATTTTATTCTCTATTATTTGAAATAATCACTATTAAAGAAATACAGATGTTAAGAAAGTTGACCCTCCTATTTGCACTAATTTTAATGACGGGTGTTAGTCTGTCTATTTATGGACAGTCCGTACCAAGGTGTGGAACTAGTGCAAAAGATTTAGACTCAATACAGAAGCGCCTAATTGCCAATAAAAGCTCCCTTTATAGGAAACAATCGACGAATGCTACCTCTAGAAGTCGAGAAACGGTATTTATTCCATTGAAATTTCATTTAGTTGGTCGAGATAATGGCTCTGCCAGAATAGAAAGTAGCAAAGTATTCGATCAGATGTGTACGCTCAATGAGACCTTTGAAGAGTTAGGTGTACAATTTTATATCAAAGATGGATTTAATTATGTAAATAATACGCAAATTTTTGATAATGGCGGAAACTCTACCAGCTTAGGTACACAAGGTATAATGAGTTCTATTAGAGACGATAGTGCAGTAGATGTTTTTCTAATACGAGATGCTCAAGATCCAACAAGAACTAATGTAGGTTTTACGCTTGGGGTATATTTTGGTGATAGAGATTGGATCGTAGTAGAGAATACAGAAATTCAATCAGGTGGTATGACTTTACCACATGAGATAGGACATTTTTTCAGCTTACCTCATCCTTTTAGAGGGTGGGATGGAGAGCCATATGATCCAGCGATTCATGGTTCGCCTGCACCAATATCTGCTCCTGGAAGAGGACAGAACGGAGCAGCCATTTTAACAGAATTAGCGGATGGTAGTAATTGTGAAACAGCCGGCGATATGATTTGTGATACAAGAGCCGATTATCTTTATTTTTCTAAAATTGATAATTTTAATTGTCGATATAGAGAACCATTAATTGATCCAACTGGAGATACCTTAGATGTCGATGAAGAATTAATAATGGGCTATTTTTTGGATCGATGCATGAATAAATTCACGCCTATGCAGGTGGAGTTGATGATCGAAGACTATGATTCTGATGCAAGAACTTATTTAAAAAATTCCGATGTAGTTACATCTGGTAGTATAGAAGAGGAGCCAGCAACCTTAGTTTCTCCATCTGATAATATTACTGTTTCTACTGTTGGCTTAGTCGATTTAGAGTGGGAATCAGTAGATGGAGCATCCGCTTATTATGTAGAGCTATATTTAGGGACTAATGGAAGCAACCTAATACATACCACAACAGTCACAACCGCTGACGCTTCAGTTCCTGTAGAAATTGGAGAAACTTACCGTTGGAGGATTAAGCCTATTAATGGAGTTAATTATTGTGCACCTTATTCTGCGATAAGAACATTTAGAACGGATATGGCTTCTAGTATACCGCAAGTAAGTAGCGTGGAAAGTTGGACGGTGCAACCGAACCCAATAAGCGAAAAAACTTTTGTAACGGTATCAATTCTTGCGAATGAATCCTTTGAGGCCAACATAAGAATTACGGATTTTTCAGGACAAGTGGTCCATAATTCTGCCAATACAAATTTTAACGTTGGATTAAATAGTACTCGTATTCATTTGAAAAACTTAGGAAGTGGTATTTATATTATTTCTATTGAAACTGATCTTGGTGTCTCTCACCAAAAACTAATTGTACAATAGTTAAGTAGGTCGAATCAATTAAACGGGTAATTTATAAACCTCTTTTTCCGTCTAAGAAACCGAAAAAATAAGTCCGTAGCCCTGCTATGCTGCCTGGCGGCCTGTCTAGCTAGCCAGATAAACTCGACAGGTGCACTGATTTTTTCAATTCCTTAGACGAAAAAACCCGCTCGACTGCGCAGCGGGCG